>NZ_JAKGTG010000019.1:0-83075 GCF_022324845.1 Clostridium sp. YIM B02506 | reverse complement strand
TAATCCAATTTATGAATTGTATAGCAAAAGGGGTATTTTCATATTTGAAAATACCCCTTTTGTCAACGGTCTGAAAAGAGTAATAACTTTGTTATTACTCTTTGTAATCATTAGTATTAAAATAAACACTTTCCATTAGATTCAATAACTTTTTTATACCAATAAAAAGATTTTTTAGGAATTCTCTTGTAGGTACCATTTCCATAGTCATCACAATCTACATAAATAAATCCATAACGTTTGGACATTTGTTTTGTAGATTCAGAAATTATATCAATACATCCCCATGATGTATATCCTAAACAATCCACACCATCATATTCTATAGCATCTAACATAGCTTTGAAATGAGCTTCAAAATAATCTATACGGTATTGGTCATCTATAGTTCCATCTTCTTTAACAACATCTTTAGCTCCTAATCCATTTTCAACAATAAATAGAGGCTTACGATAACGGTCGTATAAATCTACCATTGAAATTCTAAGACCAATTGGATCGATTTGCCATCCCCAATCACTTGAAGGTAGGTATGGATTTTTAATTGCATTAATCGTATTTCCAGCTGTAACATCTAATCCATCTGTTGAGGAAGCCGAACAAGAGGACATATAGTAAGAGAATGATACAAAATCAACTGGATATTTTTTCATTATCTCATCATCGTTAGCTTCTTTCTTTATTTCTATACCATTATTTTTAAATCTTGAAAGTAAGTATGCAGGATACTCTCCAAAGACTTGTGTATCACTGTAACAATAAGTTGATCTCATATCTTGTTGCGCTTTTAATACATCTTCTGGCTTACATGTATACGGATAATATGTTAATTTTGTAAGCATACAACCAACCTTTGAATCAGGTATTATTTCATGACAAATCTTTGTAGCTAATGCGCTAGCTACAAATTGATGATGCATAGCCTGAAAAATAACTTGCTCCCAATTCATTTCAGGGAATCTATCTTCAATTAAACCACCTGTAGTGTAAGGGTGTCTTATCATTGAATCAACTTCATTAAAGGTCAACCAATATTTTACCTTATTTTTATATCTTTCACAAATTGTTTTTACATATTTCTCAAAGAAACCTATAACTTCTCTAGAATACCATCCGTCATAATTTAAAGTTAAATTAATAGGTGGTTCATAATGTGACATAGTTACTAATGGCTCAATTCCGTGTTTTAAACATTCATCAAAAACATCATCATAGAATTTTAAACCTTCCTCATTAGGTTCTTTATCGTCACCATTAGGGAATATTCTAGACCATGCTATAGACATACGATAAACTTTAAATCCCATTTCTCCAAACATCTTTATATCTTCTTTATAATGGTGATAAAAATCAGATCCATGGCGTTTTGGATATAATGATTCATCTTCAGACTTTAATGCATCTTCAATATCCTTAGTAGTAACTGTATTATGAGCTTTATAATCTGTTACATCTACATCAAGATGGTGTCTAGCACAGTCAGAAACACTTAAACCTTTTCCGCCTTCTTTATAACCACCTTCAACTTGATTTGCAGCAGTAGCTCCTCCCCATAAAAATCCTTCTGGAAATTTTCTTGTTGTCATATTTTCTTCCTCCTATTGCTTAATCTTATGTCTAACCATTATAAATCACCCAATTATACAAAAAAGGATGTAACAATGATTGAAACTTATAAGCAATATTATAGATTAAAACTGATTATTTGTTATACCAATTACGAAATATGGTTCCAATATTCAAAAGTTTTAATGATAACGTTTGTTTCCTGAAAAAAAGCTCCAATAATTTAACTTAACTATCATTCATCCACTCATACCTAGCTCCTTTTAATTTATTGGCAGTTTTTAATACAACATCATAACGATGAACCAATAAAGAAGCAACCAAAATATCAAGAATATACTGAGTAGACATTGTAAAAATAACATTTGAAAATTCTAAAGTGTTTTCAGTAGTCATTATATGGATATTGTAGTCAGTTAATTTAGCTAAACTTTGATCTATATTTCCACTGATAGAGAGAGTAGGCATATTACATTTTTTTAAACGTTTGGCCGCATCAATTACATTAGAATTTTTTCCTGTATGAGATATTAAAATTGAAAAACTAGGAATATTCTCAAGCTGAAGAAAACTTGCATGACTCCAATGTATGCTTGAATATGCATTTGAAGTGATACCTATTTCTCCTAATTTATAGCAAAACATTTTTGCAACTTCGTGATTTATTCCATCACCATATATATCAATAACTTTAGCTTTTTTCATTAAGGCAATTACATTTATTAAAACATTTCTATCAATCATACTTCTTGTATGATCAATTGCTTTAGAATATATAAGTGGCATAGTATGTATAATATCATCTATTGTACTATTTTCATTATAGGGAATTGTTTTTAAAGATTCTTTTAACTTCATCATCTCAGGATATTCAGATGCGTATATAAACTTTAAATCACCAAAACCTTTAGTTCCAAGCTTTTTACATACTCTAATAACTGTTGATGCACTTGTATAGCTGGCTTTTGCAAGTTCAGAAACATTCATCTCTAATAAGTCTTTAGGAAATTTAATAATATGTTCAATCACAGCTTGCTCTTGTGCTGTTAAATTCTTTAAGTTCTGCATCTTATCTATTATCATAATATACCTCCTTTTTAATTCTATATTATCATCTTTTCTAAAAAAGATTTGATAATTTTCTAAGTTTGCAAAAATTATTTATAAATGATATGTTAATAATAACAAATTTACCATTAAAGAGGGATAAGTATGGAAAAGATAATAAAAGAAGTAACAGGCTTACTAGAAGAGCTTAATATTGAATACAGATTGTATAACCATAAGGCAGTATTTACTATAGAAGAATTAGATACATTAGATATAAAGTTTGAAGGTATGTACTGTAAAAACTTATTTTTAAGAAATAGTAAAGGTGATGTACATTATCTTCTTATTCTAGAAGATTCAAAGAGAGCTAATCTTAAAGAATTAGCAAGATACTTAGATAGTACTAGGTTATCCTTTGCTAGTGATGAGCGTTTAAATAAGTATTTAGGATTAAAGCCAGGCTCAGTAACACCTTTTGGAGTAATAAATGATTCTAAAAATGAAGTTATAGTTTTATTAGATAAAGATTTAGTTGGGTTAGATAAAATAAACTTTCATCCAAATACCAACACTGCAACAATAACCATTTCTTACTCTGATCTTATAAAATTTTTGGAATACGAAGGAAATAGAGTAGACCTTGTAGAAATTTAACTGTGGTTGTATGGAATCCCTAATATTTTTATAAAGTAAGAAAGAGGATATGAAATTATGTATACTAAAGAAGTTAATATAAAAGAAAGTCTTAAATCTGATTGTAAAAGTTGTTTTGGATTATGTTGTGTAGCATTATTTTTTTCTAAATCAGAGGGGTTTCCTGTAGATAAAATTGCAGGCAAACCCTGTATAAATCTAAATGATGACTTTAAATGTAAAGTTCATAAAGACCTAAATATAAAAGGTCTTAAAGGCTGTCTTGCTTACGATTGTTTTGGAGCAGGACAAAAAGTCTCTCAAGTTACATATAGTGGTGAAAGCTGGAGAGACAATCCCCATACTTCAAAAGAAATGTATGAAGTTTTTGTTATTGTTAGGCAGCTTCATGAAATGCTTTGGTACCTTACTGAAGCATTTAGGTTACAATCAGATTTAGAAGTTAAGAAAAATTTAGAGCCATTGATTCAAAGAACTGAGGAGTTTACTAAATTAGATAGTCAAGCTATCTTAAAAATAGATATTATTTCTCATAGGTTTGAAGTAAACAAACTACTTTTAGAAACTAGTAAATCCATTAGAAATAAGGTAAAGAAAAAAAACTTAAATCATTTAAAAGCTAAAAACAATTTCAGCCTTATGGGAAAAGATCTTAGAAAAACTGAATTAATTGGCGAGGATTTAAGTGGATCTTTTTTAATTGCTGCAAACTTAAGTGGTGTGGATTTAAGCTTTACTGACCTTATAGGTGCAGACTTAAGAGATACTAATATTAGAGGAGCTGATTTATCAAATAGTATATACTTAACTCAAGCACAGATTAATTCTGCAAAAGGCGATTATAATACAAGATTACCCAAAAGCCTTATTAGACCTTCTCATTGGGCAAAGTAATTTATATTTAGGAGTGATATTGATGAAAGAGGTTAAATTAAAAACTGGCGAAGTTTTATTTATTAGAAAACCTACAATTGATGACGCTGAAGATATGATCAAATATCTAAATACTATAGGAGGAGAAAGTGATAATTTACTTTTTTCAAAAGATGATTTCCATCTATCTATTGAACAAGAAAAGCAATATATAAAAAATCTTACGAATAACTCTAACTCAATTATGTTGCTAGGATTAATTAATAATGAAATAATTAGTGTTTCAGGATTAATTACAAGCTCAAGAAAAAGAATAGCTCATAATAGTGAATTTTCAATATCAGTAAAAAAGGACTATTGGGGATTAGGCGTAGGAAGCGCTATTATGGAGGCAACTATTAATTTTGCAAAAAGTACTAAAATGATAAAAAATATCAGTTTAGGAGTTAAATCTGACAATATTAATTCTATCAAATTATATGAAAAGCATGGATTTGTGAAGATTGGAGTTCATAAAAACTTTTTTAATATTGATGGAATTTATTATGATGAGATTTTGATGGATTTAAACTTATAGATTTAAATAAATATAAAAGAAGGTACTCTATAAAAAATTGTAGTACCTTCTTTTTATATGTGAAATATATCAAAATAGGAGGTTGATATATTTAAAAAAATTAAAGGAAGGAAGAGGTAAATATTGGTGATATTCAATGGTTCTTTGCATCCTTCCTTTATATGAACAACATTCATTGGGGGAATGTTATTGAAATTATTGACTTAAATCTTTAATATTATTCAATTAAGTTGATTATTTTTTTATAAATTTACGTTATACAATTTGGTTAAATATGCTATAATTTTAATATAAAATAAAAGGATTAATTTATTATCATAAATAGAGTAAATATCATATATTTATATAAGAAAACATTTACTTTAAGCAATTAGATGTAAACTTTCAAATCGTTGTTCTTTGAAAAGTGGATAATGCGGTGTAAAACAATAGCAAAGATGCATTTATATGAAAATATATTAATTAAAGGAATTTAAAGCACCGTAATATTCATAACTGAGTTGTACGGTGTTTTTATCATACAACTCGAATTTAGGATGAGCTAAATGATTAATAACAATAAGAGTAGGTAGATTAATATGAGTATGCAAGTAATAGATTTTTTAAAGTTTAATATATTGGAAGAACCTATATGGTTTAAAAGTGCTAAAGAAGCTGACTCTTGGGGTAAAGCTTCTTATAAGTCGTGGTTAGATACTCTAACTACTAAAGAAAGAGTTGCACTAACCAAGTATACTGGCGAAGTATTTTATAGTAATATTAATGATACTTTAAGAGGATTTGGTTCTTTTAATGGTGTAAACGAAGCATACTGCCACTTATTAACTAGTGCTTTAGAAAAAGCTGTTACTCCAGAGGATATATTAGTCTATAGAGGAACATCGAAAATGATGCTTGGAGAGCTTAGAAATTTACCTGTTAATCAATTAGAAGGAAAAATTATTGAGGATAAGGCTTTTATGAGTACAAGTTTAGTTGAAGGCGAAATATATGATAGTAACCTAATATTACACATGAATGTTCCTAAAGGTGCCCATGGTGCATATATTGGAAACTTGAGTTTTTTACAAAATGAATGTGAATTTCTATTAAATAGAGGTTATAGAATGTTAATCAAAAAGGTATTAAAAAATAGCTTATGTTATTTAAAACTAGAAGTTGATGTATTGATAGAATAATTTCAAAATTATATATAGTAAGGAAGTGTTTCAATGATAAGATTAGTACAAGGATCCGTATTAGGTTTTTGCGTTGGAGATGCACTAGGCGTACCCGTAGAATTTGTTGATAGAGGAACACTTAAATATAAACCGGTTGTTGATATGCGTTCTTTTGGTGTTCATGGACAGCAGAAAGGAACATGGTCAGATGATAGTTCATTATTATTATGCACAATGGAAAGTTTGCTCCAAGGATATGATATAGTAAATTTAGCTAATACATTTTTAGCATGGCTTGAAAATGGGCATTGGACAGCTAGGGGAAGAGTGTTCGATGTCGGTTTTACTACAATAGAATCTTTAAAAAGAATAAAAAGGGGCATAGCTCCATTAGAATCTGGTAATAGAACTGTTTTTGATAATGGAAACGGCTCTTTAATGAGAATACTTCCTTTTATATTTTATTTGAATAATGAAACAAACTCCTTTAGAAAATTTAGAATAGTTGGTGAAGTCTCAGGTATAACTCATGGTCATATTGTAAGCAAAGTAGCCTGTTCAGTATATGTCGAAATGGGGATAAACATATTAAAAGGTTACAGTTTAAGGGATAGTTATGAGTTAATGAAGGAAGTTATACTTAAACATTACATAAACAAACCCACAAAAGAACTAGATAAGTTTTCAAGAATATTAAAGCAGGATATCAGAATATTTAAAGAAGAAGATATTAAATCTACAGGTTATGTGTTAGATACTTTAGAAGCTGTTTTTTGGTGTTTATTAACTAGTAAATCATATAAAGAAGCTGTTTTAAAAGGAATAAACTTAGGTGAAGATACAGATACGATTGGTGCCTTAATAGGTGGACTAGCAGGATTGTATTATGGCATTGATAGTATACCTGAAGATTGGATAACTGCTTTAGCTAGAAAAGATGACATTGTCGAATTATGTATTTTATTTGCAAATGAATTTAAATTGATATAAAATAAAACCTAGAAGAATCTTAGTTCTTCTAGGTTTTTATATCGTTATAAGGTTAAGAAGTAAATAGAGGAGAATTAAAAATACGACAATTGCAATTAGTTAAAACTAGATAATAAAATCTTTAGTATATTATATGTAAAACATAGAACTTTTGCTACTAAATTTGATTATTTATGAAAAGATGAAACTAAAAAAATTTCATCTTTTTTTATTTTATGTAAAATATAGTTAATTTAAAATACAAATAGCTCTTCGTCAAAATATTTAACAGAACCTAGTATTTATCAAAGTTTTGCAATCTTTTTTTAAATAGAATTCAATTTTTGTTTAGTCTTAATACAAAAGTTGAACCTAAATGAAATTGAAAACGATAAATGTTTCAAATAGAATAAATATTGAGGAGGGGATGAAAAATAAACTCCAAGGAAGAGATTATAATAAATCTTAATAAGGAAGTGGGGATTATTATAAATGGATAAAGAAATTGTATCAATTCTTCAGATTTTATTAAATAGTACATTAGTTACTACAAAAGGATTGCAAGAAGAAACTAATTCTTCAAAAAGACAAGTTACCTACAGGCTAGATAAAATTAACGATTTGTTTAAAACAAAGAGAATACCTTTATTATCCTTAGGCTCTAATAAAGATATTATAGTACCAAAAGAAACAAAGGATGTTATTAAAGAAATTCTCGAAAAAAACTATTCAAAAAATACTTACTACTTTAGTAAAAATGAACGACTTCTATATATATATTTAATGCTTTTTATTAACATGGAAGATGTATCAATTAATCATTTTATAGATTCATTAAAGGTGAGCAGATCTACTGTAAACCTTGATTTTAAGGACTTGATACCTGATCTTGAGAAAAAAGGCATTGAAATTAAAAACAATCGTACAAACGGCTATTATTTAGTTGGGTCTGAAATGGAAATTAGAAGAGTACTTATAAAAAATATTATAGAGACCCTATCAAATGAAGAGAGTTCAAGAGTTTTTGATATTTTTATTGAAGAGTATAAACTAGATAGCTTTGGAAAAGCTAAAAAGGTAATATCAAAGCTTGTAAAAAAACATGAAATTACTTTCGTAGAGAACAGATTAGTAGAATTTATCTATATATTCATTTTTTTAAAAGCAAGAATGCTTTCAAAGAAGGTAATCACTTCAGAAAATATAGATATTCCTAATATTGCAGTTATGAACTCCATGAAGGAATATAAATTTGCAGAAGAATTATTAGAAGTATATGATAGCAAAGACAAAATAAAACCTCACGATGTAATGTATATTAGTGCTTGGATTTTAGGTATATCAGTAGGAAATGATGAAGAAGATACAAAGGATAGAACTGTAATTTCAGAAATTGTAAATAAAATGATGACAAAGTTTGAATATTTAAGCGGAGTTTATTATATAAGCAAAGAAAAGATATTTAAACAGCTATATTCTCATTTTAGACCAGCTTATTACAGACTTTTATTTAAATTACCTGTTTATAATCCACTTTGTGAAAAGGTAAAAGAAGAATATCGATTAGTATACAGAATTGTAAGTAATGCAATGAAAGAATTCTGTGGTCTATTTGGAGAAGAAATCCAAGAAGAGGAATTAGCTTATTTAACAATGCATTTTGCAGCTATTTTCTCAAATAAAAAAGAATTTGATATTCTTAGAAAAAGGACGGCTCTAATAGTTTGTTCAAACGGTGTTGGTAGTTCAGCTATATTACATGCAGAGCTTACAAGTTTATTTCCAGAACTACACTTTTTACCACCGTTAGAATCTTCTAAACTAGAAAATTTCGTTGGACCTGTAGATATAGTGTTTACTACTAATTATAAAGCAGAAGGTTTAGAAATAGATGCACCAGTAATTAAAGTTAGTCCTGTAATGACCCAAAAGGAGAAGTATAAGATTACACGTGAAGTGTACATTCAATTGGGTGATATTTTTTTAAGACAACCAAAAATAGATGAAGTTATGGATATAATCAAAAAATACGCGAAAGTAACTTCTGAAAGTATGCTTTCAAGTGAATTATTATCCTATTTTACACAAATAGAAAATTTTACGTCTAAAGGAGAGGAAGGACTTATGCTAAGTGATATTACAAATGAAACACTAATAAAACTAAATGTTCCAGCTAAAGATTGGGAGGATGCTATAAGACAGTCTGCTTCAGTTTTAGTTGAAAACAATAAAGTAACTGAAGCTTATGTGGATGCTATGGTTAACACAGCAAAAGAATCAGGTCCATATATAGTAATTACAAAACATGTGGCACTTCCACATGCAAGACCAGAAGCAGGATCAAAAGAAATTTCAATAGGAATTGCAACTTTAGAAACTCCTGTTGAGTTTGGAAATGATGATAATGATCCTGTAAAATATGTATTCTGCCTAAGTGCTATAGACAATAACAGTCATTTACGTGCTATGTCTGAGCTGGTTGAATTATTCGAAATGGATGAATTCTTTAAAACTTTGGATACCGCTAAGGATCCTAAGGAAGTTATTGATTTTATAAAAGCACACGAATCATAAAAGGAGGAATTAGTTATGTATAAACTTTTAATTGCATGTAGAGCAGGGGTTGGATCAAGTTTGATGTTAAAAATCAAAACCCAACAAGTTATTAAGGAAAATAATTTCCCAATAGAGGTTGAGCATGGTTCACTAGATTCATTAAATGGATTTAATGGTGACGCTGTAGAAACATTAATCGATGTTGCAGAGGAATTACAAGGTAAAAACTTAAAATTTGATATTATTGGAATTCGTAATATCGTTGATCGTAATGAAATTAAAACAGCATTAGAAAACTTTCTTGCTTCAAAAGAGAAATAATATTTAATAATAATAAAATTTAATAGAATAAGGGGTAATATATATGAAATTTATTATAAGTTTATTAAGTACACCAGCAGTGTTACTTGGTGTAGTTGCATGTATAGGGTTAATTCTTCAAAAGAAATCAGTTACTGAAATATTTACTGGTGCTTCAAAAACACTTATTGGTTTCTTAGTATTTGGTATTGGTGCTTCAGCTATGACTGGATCACTACAAAACTTCAACAAATTATTCCAATATGGATTTGGAATAACAGGTGTTATTGCTTCACCAGAAGCTGCTACTGCACTTGCTCAAAGTACATATGGTTTCGAAGTTTCATTGACATTGATTCTTGGATTCATATTAAACTTAGTGTTTGCACGTATTACAAGATTTAAGAATATCTTCTTCACAACAGGACATAGTTTATTTTTCTCATGTGTATTAGTTCTAATTATGCAAGCTCACGGATTTAGTAGCACAGTTACTATCTTAGTTGCTGCAACTATTTTAGGATTTATGTCAGCTGCTTTACCTCAATTCTGTCAACCATTTATGCGTGATATGACAGGTGGAGATGAGCAAGCAATTGGTCACTTCAACATGATTGGTTATGGATTATCAGGTTATCTTGGTCGTATATTCTCAAAACATAAAGAAGAATCAACAGAAACTATAAAGTTTCCTGGTTGGTTATCAATATTTAGAGACTTCTTAATGGGTCTATCAATAGTTATGTTGATTTTATTCTATGTTGCTACAGTAAAAGCAGGGCAAACATTTACACAAGAACTTGCTGGTTCACAACACTGGTTAGTATTCCCTCTAGTACAGGCGTTCACTTTCGTAGCTGGTATGTCAGTATTAATGACAGGTGTTCGTATGTTCTTAGCTGAAATAACTGCTGCATTCGTTATTATTTCAGAAAAATATATTCCAGGATCACGTCCAGCATTAGACGTTCCAACAGTATTCCCATATGCACCAAATGCAGTTATTCTTGGATTTATATCAGCATATACTGCAGGTCTATTAGCAATAGTTGTTATGGCATCATTCCCTAGTATATTCCCAGTAGTTATTATTCCAGCTGCTCATATCTGTTTCTTCTCAGGTGGTACAGCTGCAGTATTTGGTAACTCATCAGGTGGATGGAGAGGTGCTCTTTTAGGATCATTTGTTGCTGGATTATTACTTGCATTCTTACCAACAATACTATATCCGGTATATGGAACACTTGGTATTGAAGGTGCAACATTCCCTAATATCGACTACAACGTAGTTGGAACTGCATTGCATAAGATTTTACAATTAATAAAACCTATGTAATATATTAACATTAAATAAGAGCCATAGATTTGGCTCTTATAACTTTAAGGAGGCTCAATTATGAGTGAAAAAACATTACCTTCATTTCTTGAAGTTTTATCCAAAGAAGTGATAACATTTATTTCGTTAATAGATGAAGTAGCAATTAACCAAGCACGTGATTTAATTCTTGAATCAGAAAAGAGCCATGGACGTGTACATGTGGCTGGGATTGGTAAACCAGGGCATGTATCGGGGTATGTTTCTTCATTACTTTCATCAACTGGAACACCAGCATACACATTGCATGGTACAGAAGCAGTCCATGGCTCAAGTGGTCAAGTAGTTGCTGGTGATGTTGTTATAGCAATATCAAATAGTGGTGAGACTCAAGAACTAAAAGCAACAGTTGAAACATTAAAAGCAAATGGAGCAAAAATCATCGGTGTGAGTGGTAATGCTGATTCATGGCTAAAAAATTCTTCTGATGCCTTCTTATTTGCAGGTGTTAAAAAAGAAGGAGATGATCTTAATAAGGCACCTCGTGCTTCAATTATTGCTGAGAATATAGTCTTGCAGGCATTAAGTGTTGCATTACAATATTCTAAAGGACTTGATGCAGAACAATATTTAAAATGGCATCCAGGCGGAAGTCTTGGACAGTCTATTAGAGAAGGGAAGTAATTTTTATGGATTATAAAGGTATTATATGTGCAATGATTACACCACTTGATGAAAATCAAGATGTGAATCCAAAAGCGACACGTGAATTAATTGACTATTTGATTGGTAAAGGTGTTTATGGATTATTTATTTTAGGTACAAATGGTGAATGCCATGTACTTACAGATGATGAAAAAGTAGAATTTGCTAAAGTTGTTATAGAACATACAAATAATCGTGTGCCAGTATTTGTTGGTACAGGTGGTAATTCAACTCGTGAGGTTATCAATTTATCAAAAAGAATGGAAGCAATAGGTGCAAGTGCACTATCAATTATAACTCCATACTTTGTACCACCAACTCAAAAAGAATTAATTGAACATTATAAAGCAGTTGCTGCAGAGGTTAATTTACCAATCATGATGTACAATATGCCTGGTAAAACTGGAATTAATATTGAACCTGAATCTGTTCGTGAATTAGCAAAGGTTAAAAATATTGTTGGTATTAAGGACAGTGGTGGAAAACTAGACAATATGAAAGCTTATCTTGAAGTAACTAAAGGGGAAGATTTTGGTGTATTCTCAGGATCAGATTCTCTTATTCTTGATATATTAAAAGTAGGCGGACATGGTGCGGTTGCTGCAACTGCAAACTTCATAGCTGGTATTGATGTTGCTATTTATAACAACTTCATAAAAGGTGATATAGAAGCAGCTCAAAAAGCTCAAGATAGTATTGAAGAACTTCGTCGTATTTTAAAATTTGGAACAATTCCATCAGTTATTAAGCAAACCGTTGTATTTAATGGCATTAATGTTGGTCCTGCACGTCTTCCTGTAACTTCACCAACTGGTGAGAAACTTGACGAAATCAAGCGTGTAGTTGAGGGTTACAAAGAAAAATTTAATAAAGATCTATAATATTCAACATTAAATCATATTGCTTATAGGTAATTTATACCTTAATGGCAATGTGATTTAATCAAATATAGACATAAAAGCATTTTTATAAATATTGAGGTGACTTATATGAAAAAAGTAAATATAACAAAAAAGATGGCAGAAATCGGAGCACTTGCAATAGTAAGAGCAGAAACACTTGATCGTGCATGTGAGATTGCTGAAGGTTGTATTAAAGGTGGCATACCAGTTATGGAAATGAGCTATACCTTAAATAATGCTGGAGAAATCATTGAAGGACTTAGCAAGAAATATGGGGAAACTCTTTGTGTAGGAGCTGGAACAGTTTTAGATAGTGAAACAGCTCGTCATGCTATATTACATGGAGCTGAGTTTATTATTGCACCAAATTATGATGAAGGTGTAGCTAAAATCTGTAATAGATATCAAATTCCTTATGCACCAGGTTGTACATCATTAACTGAAGCAGTGGATGCATTAAGCTTAGGTGCTGCGTTTATAAAAGCATTCCCAATCTCAGATTTCTATGGGTCAAAGCTAGTAAAAGTATTCAAGACACCACTTCCTTATATGCCAATTCTTGCAAGCGGTGGAATAACTCTTGATAATCTACATGTATGGTTAGAAAATGGTGTTGATGTATGTGGATTTGGAGGATTATTAACTCAAGGCACTACTGAAGAAATAGCTGAAAATGCTAGAAAAATTAGTGAAATAATTAAAAATACAAGAAAAGCTTAAATTTAAGAGCTATAAAGGTTGGAATCACTAAAAGTGATTCCAACCTTTATTTTATAATTTAAATACATTTGTTAAATTACTCATATTTTCAGACAAATCAACTAATTCATTAGAAGTTTTATCTATTTTTCCAAATAACTTTTCTTGAGAATCAAGATTTGACTTGATTTCATTTGATACACTTAAGCCATTTTCTATAGTCATATTTATGTCTTCTATAGTTGCTGTCATTTCCTCTAAAGAAGCAGCTTGATTTGTAACACCATCCGTAATGTTTTTAAGCATCTTAAAAGTATTTTCCATGTTAGCTATTATTTTATCAATACTTAATTTCACTTCATTTGATTGAGTAACGCCAACCCCAATCTTTGTTTCTGTTAATTCTACTGCAGCTACAACATTTTTTGTTATACTGTTCATATCTTTAATAAGATTTCCTATATCCTGAAGTGAGGTATTAGTATCCTCAGCAAGTTTTCTTATTTCCTCAGCAACTACAGAAAATCCTCTTCCTGCCTCACCAGCTCTGGCAGCTTCTATGGCTGCATTTAAAGCTAGCAGATTTGTTTGCTCTGAAATTTGAGAGATTATATTAACTATTTCTGTTATTTTATTACTTTGAGTTTCTAATTCAATAACTTCCTTGCTAACATTTTGTCCGTTCAATGCAACCTCATTTATAACTCCTACTATTGAATCAACAGATGATTTACCTATCTCTGCAGAGTCTTGTACACCTTTAGCATAAGTTTCAATTCTTGCTGCAAGTTCAGCAGTGTGTTGTGAATTATCAGTAATTCCTGACAATACCATTGAAGCTTGTTTTATACTTTCTGCATTTTGATAAGAATGATTAATAAGTTTTTTTATTGACTCATTAATACCATTTACTTGATCATTTGCACGTTCAATTATACTGTTTAGGCTTTCAGAAGAAATAGCCACTTTTCCTGAAGAAGTCTGCATAATTGATATTAAATTTTTCAAATTATCTTTAGCTTTAAGAAGAGCAGTGATAAGTTGTCCAGTTTCTCCATGATTAGTTGCTTCAATATCTATAGTTAAATCATTATTCGAAATAGAATCAGCAAGAAGTATACCCTTTTTTAAAGGTTTTATAAGTAACCATTCCGAAACAACTGCTGCTATTACTTGAAAAATTATTATAAAAATTATTGATCTTCCGATAGTTTCAATTGTTATTATTTCAAGAACATCTCCATGAAGAGCATAGGATAGTGAACCTAATATCCCTAAATTTGATAACAACATTGCTACAAAAACCAATACCATTATACGATTACGTATCGAAATATTTTTAATCTTATTCATATTATGTACCACCTTTATGAATTTATTACTCCCTAAATTAATTGCACTTTTATATTTCTATTAATCACCTCATTCTATAAAAACAAAGACTATTTTTATAGATTAATTATATCAAATTTAATAGATTTAACAACATTAATAATAATAATTCCATTTCTTAGGTTACCATATGTTATAATATATCTTGATAACGTGTGCAGGAGGGTAAACAATGAACAATATAGTTTTTCTTAATTCAAGCAGAATAGATTTTGACGAAAAGCTTAGTTTTAAAGCAATAGATAGCTTGGGAAATGTAACAAAATATTCTCATAGTAATAATGAGGAAATTCTAAAAAGAGTAGAAAATCAAAACATAGTAATTTCTAAGGAGTTACCTATAGGAAGAGATTTAATTGAAAAATTTCCTTCAAGTGTAAAGTTAATTTGCGAAGCTGGTACTGGTTACAATAATATTGATATAGCTTCAGCAAAAGAAAAAGGTATAGTTGTCTGTAATGTGCCTGGGTATAGTACAGAGGCTGTTGCTCAACTAGTTATTACCTTTATATTAAGTTTAAGTTCTTCTTTAGCTTATCAGCAAAGAATGATTGAAGATAAAGACTATAGAAATTTTACTAACCATCTAATGGTTCCACATTTTGAAATTCAAGGTAAAACTCTTGGAATAATAGGTGCAGGAGCTATTGGACAACAAGTGATTAAAGTTGCTAAGGCCTTAGGTATGAATATACTTGTATATAATAGAAGCTACAAAGATTTAGGTGATCCTAATATTAAGTTTGTAAGCTTAAATGAAGTCCTTAAAGAAAGTGATTTTGTAAGTTTGCATTGTCCACTTACTTCTGAGACAAAACATCTTATAGATAAATCAAAGTTAGATTTAATGAAGCCTACCGCTTTTATTATAAACACCTCTAGAGGTTCACTTATAAAAGAAGATGATTTAATTGAAGCGTTGATTGAAGAAAAATTTGCAGGAGCTGCTCTTGATGTTCAAGACCCCGAACCACCAAGTTTAGAAAATCCTCTGTTTTCTATGAGAAATGTTATTTTAACACCTCACATAGGCTGGAGATGTTTTGAATCAAGACAAAGACTTCTAGATTTATTAGCTGAAAACATCAAAGCTTTCATTGATGAAAAAGCTATTAATACGATTTTATGATGAGGTGAATGAAATGAATTATTTAGAAGGAAAAATAGTTATTGTTACTGGTGGAACTTCAGGACTTGGAAAAAGTTTAGTTCTCCAATTAATAAATCTAGGAGCAAAGGTTGCTTTCTGTGGACGATCAGAAGAGAAGCTAAATACAATTATAAAAGAAATTGGTGAAAACACTAATATTTTTTATGATACCTTTGAAATAACAGATGAAAATAAAATATTTAGTTTTGTAAAAAAAGTTGAAAATAAATTAGGCCCTGTTGATGTACTCATTAATTGTGCAGGGGCTAACACTTCAAGAGCTTCAGTAAAAGATATACACCTTGAAGACTTTGGCTATATGATGAATTTAAACACTATAGCTCCATTAAATTTTATTAAAGCCTGCTATCCATATATGTCAGATAAAAAGCAAGGATTAATCGTTAATATTCTTTCAACTTGTTGCCTTTTCTCAAATGAAGGGTTAGGATCATATACTGCATCTAAAGGTGCTTTTGATAGTTTAACTAAAGTACTTAGAAAAGAGGCTAGAAAAGATAACATAAGAGTATGTTCTGTTTATCCTGGTGGAATAAATACTTCCTTTAGACCTCAAGCTAGAGAGGAGTATTTAAGTGCAGATATAGCTGCAGAAACTATAATAAATTCTATTAACATTGACGAGCGAGTTGCCTTAGATGAAATAATATTAAGGCCTTTTATAGAAACAAATTATCGCTAAAATATTAGGAGGAATATATATGAATTTATGTTGGATAACCCTTACTGTTAATAATATTGAAGAGTCTTTAAAGTTTTACTGTGATATCTTGAATTTAAATGTAGCTGAGAGATTTAAAGCTGGTGAAGATACTGAGATTGTTATGCTTGGAAATAAGGATGAGGTCAAAATAGAGCTTATATGCTACAAAGGAGTAGAAATATCAGAAAGAAAGGGCTTATCTATAGGATTTACTGTGGAATCATTAGAAAAAACTATAGACTATCTAAAAGAAAATAATATTGAATTAGAGAGTCCTATAATTTCACCTAATCCAATGACAAGATTCTTTTTTGTTAAAGATCCTAATGGAATACAAATTCAGTTTGTTGAAGAAAAAGAAAGTATAAACTTATAATACAAAATAAAAAAGTGGTATTTTCCACTTTTTTATTTTAGAATCTCATTTAATTGATATAAACTATTTATCTCATAAGTAGGTTTAATACTTGTACTATTTTTAATTCTAGCTGGATTGTACCAGCAAGTATCAACCCCATAATTAGTCCCACCTAAAATGTCAGAAGTCAAACTGTCTCCAACCATCAAAACCTTAGATTTATCAGTGAATTTCAAACTATCTAAAGTTATTTCAAATATCTTCGGATTTGGCTTTGATACATTAACCTCTTCAGATACTATAATAGCTTCAAACAAATGTGCCACTTTAGATTGTTTTATTCTACCATTTTGCACATCTCTGAGTCCATTTGTTATAATTGCCATTCTATGTTTTCCATAAAGACTATTTAAAATTTCTTCACTTTCATCATATAAAAAAGATCCAAGTGATAAATGCTTCATATAAGCTTTTGCAAATTCTAACTCATCAAACTTTACTTCAAGTTTATCAGATAGTCTTTTAAACCTCTCAACTTTGAGTTTTTCTTGTGTAATTAATCCCTCTTCGAATTCTTTCCAAATAGCTGTATTTATATTTTTATAAACCTCAAGATGATAGTTTTCCTCATAATCAAACTTAAATTCTATCATTGAGTTTTTAAAGGCTTCCTTTTCTGATTTCTTAAAATCAAATAAAGTTTCATCAGCGTCAAATAAAATGACATCGTATTTCATGATTTATCCCCCTATATTCTTAAATCCTTTAATATATAAAATACCATATTATTAAAGCTTTAACTAGGACAAATGTCCTATTTTCTGCCCTGTAGAGACTTAAATGATTAGATTGAAGCTGTGGAAGAGAAGGAATTTGATGAAGTTCTTCGAACCTCTACAGATAAGCAGTTCGTATCTACCGATTAGCGGTGCAAGTCTCATTAAATCCCTTTAATCTCAACATAATACATTATAATTATGCTATTATGATATTGTGACATTACGACATTACGACATTACGACATTACGACATTACGACATTATGATTTTATAACCTGTTGATAATTTAGGGAGGACTTATGAAAAATATTTTAAATAAAAAGCTTTTAAAATATTATATAGATAAATATAAGGTTACTGAAATTTTCCATGAAGATATAATAGATGAGGTTATTTTTTGTGTTTATGAAATTGAAGAAACTATTCTTGAGCCAGAAAGTAAACTCCAGTATTATTATCTTCTTGTTGACGGAAAAATCAAAGTAAACTACTTATTTGAAAATGGAAAAAGTAGCTTGCTAAAGTTTTATGATGCATTTATAACTATAGGAGATTTAGAACTTTTAAAAGATCTTCCTGTTCGTTGTCAGGTTGAAGCAGTAGAGGAGAGTTATTTCATTTTAGTTCCTGTTTCTTTAATTAAAGAAAAGTATACTCATTTGAGTTTCTTTCGTCATTTAGCTGAATCCTTAAGTGATAAACTTGATGCAACTATAAATAATAGTTCTTATAACTCTACTTATCCACTTATAAATAGACTTTCTAGTTATTTATTAGAATATCTAAAACCAGATAATGATTATATAGTTTTAAGGAATCCTTTTAAGGATATAGCTGAGTTTTTAGGAACAACCTACAGACATTTAAACAGAACTTTAAATGAGCTTGAGGAAAAACAAATCATAAAGTGTAATCAAAATAAGATTTATGTTTTAAATGAAAAAAAGCTAAGAGATCTTAGTAAAAAAGCATATATGAGTTCTTTGTGATAAGAGTTGAACTTTTTCAACTCTTTTTTGTTGCCAATAAGTTTATTTTTTCCGAAAGCATTAGAAGAAGATTATGTTATAATTATCTTTATATGTTTAATATAAGATAATCAAGAAAGTGGGGCAAATAAAATGAATCTTAAACCAAGGATAAAAGGAATAATATTTGTTATACTCGGAGCTACTCTTTGGGGTGTATCAGGATCTGTTGCTCAGTTTTTGTTTAAAACCAAAGGTTTTAATACTGAGTGGCTTGTTACAATTCGATTGTTAGCATCTGGAATACTCTTACTTCTATATTCCTACTCAAAATCTAAAAATGATATTTTTAAAGTATGGAAGGATAAAAGAACAGCCTTAGGGTTAATAGTTTTTAGTTTAGTTGGAATGTTAGGATCTCAATACACTTATTTTGCTGCAATAAATCATGGAAATGCTGCAACTGCTACAATACTGCAATACTTATCACCTGTTTTTATAACAGTGTACATGATTGTAAAAAATAGAAAACTTCCAGGTATAAATCAACTAGGTGCAATAGCATTAGCTATGCTAGGAACTTTTTTCATAATCACTAATGGTAACATTAATGAAATAAGTATTTCTAAGTCAGCTTTATTTTGGGGAATTGCTGCAGGAATTACAGCTGCTTTTTATACTCTTCAACCTAAGAAGTTATTAGCTGAGTTTGGATCAATACTTCTAGTAGGATGGGGTATGCTTATAGGTGGAATTTCCTTTAGCTTCATACATGCACCATGGAACTTTCAAGGAGAGTGGACAACTTCTTCTTTTCTAGGGGTATTTTTTGTAGTAATCTTTGGAACCCTAATTGCTTATAACTGTTATTTAAACAGCTTAAAATACATTGAACCGACAGAAGCAAGTATCTTATCTTCTTCAGAACCTCTTTCAGCTGCATTTTTATCCGTCATATGGCTTAAAGAGGTTTTAGGACTAGCTCAGTGGATAGGTACTTTATGTATTATTATTACAATCGTAATATTATCAAAAACAAAAAGTAAAACTTCTGAGTCATAAACCTTACAAATCTAAATAATAAAAAAGCCAGTAAATTCTCTGGCTTTTTTTTTATTATTTGGTAATTATATGAAGATAATGTTATAATATTTGTAATAATTTATAAAATTGGAGAAGAGAGCATGGATGAAATTATAATAAGAGAAAGTTTATCAAAAGTCATAAAAACTATAATTTTTGCTACAATAAATATCTTTTTATGTTTTTGGTATTTTTTTAATGGTACAGTAAATAGTATAATTCTAAATTTAATACTTGGGATACTTATTTTGCTTTTATGTCCTCTAGCCCTAGCTTTCATAATAAAAAACGTAATTTACAAAAGAGCCTTATTAAAAATAGACAATAAAGGAATTACTGATACAGCCACTTTATCTAGTATAGGTTTTATTGATTACAATAACATAAAATCAGTTTATGCATTTGAGAAGTTAAAGCAAAAGTTTTTAGCTATAGATTTAATTGACTTACACAAAGTTATTAATAATATTTCTCCATTTAAAAAGTTAATAATAAAATTCAATCTTAAATTGAAGTATCCTGTTATCTGTATTAATCTAGATACTTCTGATATGGATCTTGACGAGGTTTTAAGAATAATTAATGATAGATTAGAAGACAACTTAAAGTCATAGAGTATATTTATTTAAGACGTTTTAATGACATAAAAGTAATTATAGACATTAGTAGAGATATAAATACTAATATTATAGATGAAACTAAAAAACTCCCTGTAAAAAAATTAATCCCATACCATTGTCCTAAGAGCAATATTACAAAAATCAACGCCCAGTTTGCTGTTGCTCCACTTACATTAATATAAATAGTTAAAAGTGAAAGTACTAGCATTCCAATTCCAAATACCAGGCAATATCTTAATACACTACGATTTTTAAATCTGATGCTTATTAACAATATAAATATCCAGATCAATAAGTAGGAAAAAGTGACTATTAAATTTTTATAATTTGCAGGGCTCCCCATTAAAAATTCTTGAAAATTTAGAAATCCTCCTCCAATAACAGCCACAATAGATAATATAATTAATAGTAATGTGCTAATTCTCATTTTTATCCCCCTAATATTCAAATAATTTATAAAGTTCTTTAATATATGACTTACTTATATTTTAGTTGCTTTTTCTATTAAATCCCATAACATATTGTGTATATTATGGTAATTATGTTATAATTTATATCAAATATGCTTCATATTAATAAACCAATCTCAAAGGAATCCTTTCTTTTACAAACCTTAATCTAATATCATTATTATATAAAATTTATGGGGGTGGGGCGATATAATGGATAAAAAAACAACAAACTCAATAAAAATAGGAATAATCGGTGATTATGATAGTGAAAGAATATCACATATAGCTACGAGCGAAGCTTTAGTTCATTGCGGTAAATCCTTAAATGTGCATGTAGAAATTAAATGGATATCTACTGACAGCCTTGAGAATGATGTAGAAAAACAACTAAGTGAATTCAATGGATTATTTTGTGCACCTGGAAGTCCATATAATAGCCTTAAAGGAGCGCTAAATGGAATAAAATTTGCAAGAGAAAATAACTATCCCTTTATAGGTACTTGTGGCGGTTTTCAACATACTGTTATAGAATACCTTGTTAATAAACTAGACTTAGGTGATTTAAAAAATGATGAGGAAAAAAGCATATTTATTACTCCCTTATCATGTTCTTTGCTTGGAGAAACCAGTAAAATTTTAATAGATAAAACCTCAAATTTATATAATTACTATAAACAAGAAGAGATTGAAGAAAGATATAACTGCAATTTTGGAGTTAATCCTGAATATGAGAAACTCTTACATAAAGATGGGTTTAAAATAGTTGGAAAAGACCTTTTGGGAGAGGCAAGAATACTTGAACTTCCTAATATGAAATTTTATGTAGCTACTTTGTTTCAACCACAATTAAGCTCAACTCCAGAGAATCCTCATAAACTTATAATAGAATATTTAAAAGCAGTTGTGAAATTTAAGGAGTCAAATATAAATGAATAGAGAAATTATCGATTTTATTAAAGTACTTGGAATTGCTACAATCTTTATGTTATTATTTAGCTTTATTTTTGGTGTACTTAACAAGATGATTCTTAATCCTTTTAGACCAATACAAAAAAGTATTGGCAAGTTAAAATATAAGAATAAACTCTATATAATATTTATTTCTATAGTTATCTTTACCTCGAGTGCAATAAAAAGTTGGCTAGATTTAAGCGATTTAAACTTTGCAAGACTCTTTGGCTTTCTATATGCTTTAAATGAGTTTCTTTTTGCTAGAAGATGTCAGGTTAATGATAAGGAGATAATTATAGATGAAGAATAAACAATTCTTATATTTAGTTTTGATATTAATACTAGCTTTAATTCCAATATCATGTTCAAAAAATAAAGAGGATGGTAATATAGATCCTCAAACTGTAGTCGAAAATTATTTTAAATACTATAACGAAAAAGATAAAGATAAGGTTTTAACCACATTAACAAAGCGGTATGATACTCCAAATATGGTTTGGGGATTTGATAATCTAGAATATCAGAAAATTATTTCTATAGTTGAGGAGCAAGATTCTAATTTTGCTAAAGGTTATCTAAGTAATGGCAATGGGAGTGTTAATGGAACAAAAGCTGAAAACCTTAAAGTTTTCAAAATAGAGTCTGAAGTTAAATATAAACAAGACGGTATAGGCCCTCAAGATAGTGGTAAGTACATGTTGTGGTTTTATGTTATTAGAGAAGATGAAAAATCTCCATGGCTAATCGATGATATGGGAGTATAGCATCAACCAAAGAGTAAAATGAATGCTACACCTTCAAATTCTTGCAAAAAAGAAATAAATTCTTGCAAAAACGAATTACCAATTATTTTACTTAATATAGATTTAATTATTAAATTATCATCAATTGCAGGAGTATAGTATACGAATTGATTATTTTAAGATAAAAACTTGACAATCAGTAATTTTTAAAATATACTTTAGTAAGTGAAAGCAATGAAGCTTTAAACATCGTAAGACTTCTTTGCTTTTTTTTATTCTTTAGGGAATTAATATACATTATTTCTATAGAAATGATCTTGTGTGTTTTATTAAACTTCTGTATTTTGATTCAAACTTCTAAAGAATAAAAAAACAAGAAAATTGAACGCCTGCCAGTTTTCCTCACATGCGTTTGGAAAGGCAGATGCGCAAAAAAAATCGACGGCTCATAATCGCCTTGACGATTTTTTTATTTATATTTGCTGATATATCAGTGGGATTTCAGTGAAAAGGAGGGAAATTTTTGGTACAAGTTGATAAATCATATGCAAAAGATATTTATGACAAAATTAAATCCGATATATTAGGATTGAAAATAAAGGATGGAGACTTTTTAACTCTTGCTGAACTAGCAAACAAGTATAATGTTAGTAAAACACCAGTTAGAGATGCACTTGGAGCTTTAGAAATAGAAGGTTATCTTACTTCATTACCTAGAAAAGGGTATTTAGTAAAACCAGTAACAAACACTAATATCAAAGAATGTTTTCAAATGAGATTAATTTTTGAAAAAGCAGCAGTGCATTTGGTTTCTAAAACTGCAACTGAAGCAGAATTAAACAAAATTTTACAACTTGCTATGAATTTTCCCGATATACATAAAAAGGACAACTTCAGTGACTTTAATTCCTTAAATGACAGTTTTCATATGTCTATAATAAAAGCCACACATAATTCTTTATTTACTGAAATGTTTAAAAATATTATGGAGAATCTTTCGAGAATTCTTATTATAGATAGTCAACATTTAATATATAAAGATGAAATTGAAGAACATATAAGTATAGCTAAAGCTTTGATTGATAGAGACAGTAAAAGAGCGGAAGAGCTTATATATAAACATATTTCACATTTAGAAAATAGAGTTTATAGTAGTCAAAGCGCTATTTAGGAGGACAAAATGAAAAAGATACTTTTATTAACAACAGGAGGAACAATAGCTTCTGTAAAAACCGATAAAGGTCTTGTGCCAGGCTTAAGTGGAGAATGGCTAGTAGAAAAGATTCCTCAAGTTAAAACCTTATGTGAAATAACTGTAAAACCTATATTAAATATTGACAGTTCAAACATGTCTTCATCTGATTGGTTAGTTATAGCTAATGCTATACATGACGGTTTAAATAATTTTGATGGTATTGTAATAACTCACGGTACTGATACTATGTCATATACAACATCTATAGTTTCTTATATGCTTAGAAATTTAAATAAACCAGTTGTATTTACAGGTTCACAACTACCTATAGATGCTGAGGGTAGTGATGGTGTAATAAATCTATTCCAATCCTTTCAAGTAGCAACTTCTGATTTCAAAGGAATTTGTCTTGTATTTAATGGAAGGATTATAAAGGGAACTAGAGCATTTAAAATACACTCTATTAGTGAGGATGCTTTTGTAAGCTGTAATTATCCATACCTAGGAAAGTTCCAAGATGGTAAAGTTGTTTTAGAACAAAATGAGGAAATTTCTGATAAGTTAGAGTTTTCACCAAAAGTATGCGATGAAGTGTTTTTGTTAAAAGTAATACCTGGTATAAAACCATCTATAGTTGATTACATAGTTAGTCAGTCCTATAAAGGAGTAGTTGTAGAAGCTTTTGGACTTGGTGGAATTCCTTCTGAATACACAGACTTACTAGAAAAATTTCAAACGATGACATGTGTTCATAAAATACCTGTTATTGTAGTTAGTCAATGTCTTTACGATGGAACTGACCTAAACATTTATAATGTTGGTGTAAGAGCTGAAAAAGCAGGCCTTATTTCTGGAAAAGATATGACTACTGAAGCAGCTGTCACAAAGCTTATGTGGGCTCTTGGCCAAACTGAAAAGTATGAAGAAATTCAAAAAATCATGCAGAAAAACTTATCAGGTGAAATTAGTATTTAATAAAATTTAAATAAATTACAAACTAATAATGTATATCAATTTTATTTTATTATATTTTTTAGATATGAAAGGGGACATAAAAATGAAAAAGAAATCAATAATAGGGCTAGTACTATCAGCTGTTATGGCTTTTGGTGTATTAGCTGGATGTCAAAAAGCAGATGCTTCTAAGGAGGATGCAAGTAAAAAATACATAATTGCTTGTGATTCAAAATACGCACCATTTTCTTTTGAAGAAAGCGGAAAATATAAAGGTATAGACGTAGAACTTTTAGAAGCTATAGCTAAAGCAGAAGGTTTTGAATATGAATTAAAACCAATGGACTTTAGTGCAATAATCCCAGGTCTTACATCTAACCAATTAGATGGAGCTATTGCTGGAATGAGCATAACAGAAGAGAGAAAGAAAGCTTTAGATTTTTCTGAAGGATATTTTGAGTCAGGATTATCAATAGTTGCAAATGCTAAAAATGCTTCATTAAATGGACTAAATGACTTAAATGGTAAATCAGCTGCAATTAAAAAAGGTACAGCAGGATCTCAATTTGCAGAAGATAATCAATCAAAATATAGTTTAAAACTTAACTACTTTGATGATTCTCCAACAATGTTCTTAGATGTTGAAAATGGAAACTCTGACTTCTTATTAGAAGATTACCCAGTTATAGCTTACAAAATAAAAGTAGATGGATCTTCTAAATTAAAAATCGCTGGAGATAAATTATCATCAGTTGATTATGGTTTTGCAGTAAACAAGGGTAAAAATGCAGAATTACTTAAGAAATTCAATGATGGACTTAAAAAGTTAAAAGAAAATGGAGAATACGATAAAATCGTTGGTCAATATATAGGAAAATAATTATTTTTGATAATGATAGGGAATGGATTTTAATTCATTCTTTATCATTAATTATTATTTTAGTAAGGAGAGGAAAATATGCAGCTTTTGGAAATACTAAAAGAAAGTTTGCCAAGCTTAACTACAGGTATTTTAGTTACAATTAGAATATCTATAATATCTTTGATACTTGCATTTATATTAGGAATTATTTTAGGAATCTTTACAATAAGTAAATCAAAGATATTAAATGCAATATCAACAGTATACATCTACATAATAAGAGGAACCCCTTTAATGGTTCAAGCCTATTTCATATACTTTGGTATAGCACCATTAATCGCGCAAAGGTCAGACCCAATGGTATGTGCTATTATTGCAATTACTTTAAATGCTAGTGCATATATGTCTGAGATTTTTAGAGCAGGTATACAAGCTATCGATGTTGGACAAATGGAGGCTTCTAGAAGCTTAGGACTTGGTTATTTTAAAACTATGCAAAAGGTTATACTACCACAAGCTATTAAAATAATGATTCCTTCTATTATAAATCAATTTATAATAACAATTAAGGATACATCTATTTTATCAGTAATAAGTATACGTGAACTTACAGCTAGTGGACAAATAATAGTTGCTAGAAACTTTAAACCACTTGAAACATATGCTGCAGTTGCTCTAATGTATTTAGTTTTAATTACTTTACTTACTTTATTATCTAAGTATATAGAAAGGAGACTTCATCGTGGTCATAAAAGCGTCTAATGTTAAAAAAAGGTATGGTAAACTAGAAGTTTTAAAAGATATATCACTTGAAATTACAGAAGGAGAAGTTGTATGTATAATAGGTCCATCTGGTTCAGGTAAAAGCACTCTTTTAAGATGTTTAAATAGATTAGAGGAAATCCAAGCTGGAAGTATATCTATCTTAGGAGAAGAACTAGTAAACAACAAAAGCATAGATACACTAAGACAAAATATAGGCATGGTTTTTCAACACTTCAATCTATTCCCTCATCTAACAGTATTACAGAATATGATTTTAGCTCCAGTTGAGTTAAAGAAAATGAACAAAACAGAAGCAACAAAAAAAGCTATTGATTTATTAGATAAGGTTGGATTAAAGGATAAAAAAGATGTTTATCCAGACACTTTATCTGGTGGACAAAAACAAAGAGTAGCTATAGCTAGAGCTTTAGAAATGAATCCTAAAATAATGTTATTTGATGAACCAACATCAGCATTAGATCCTGAAATGGTTGGAGAGGTTCTTAAGGTTATGAAGGACTTAGCTAAAGAAGGAATGACTATGGTAATAGTTACTCACGAAATGGGCTTTGCAAGGGATGTTGCTGATAGAGTAGTATTTATGGATCACGGATATATATTAGAAGAAGGCGAACCAGATACTATATTTACAGCACCAACTAGTGATAGATGCAAAGAATTTTTAGATAAAGTTATTAATGCTAATTCAATTGCATAATAAAGCTAAAAAAACTAAAGTTATTAATTTAATTAATGCTTTAGTTTTTTTATTTAGCTAAAATCGGTTATTATAATATTATAATGATCGGTTGACCAGTTGACCGGTCAACCGGTTGTCAGGTCAAGTAATTTAGGTAAAGGAGTTTTATGATGAATTATATAGCACTACTTAGAGGAATAAATGTTGGTGGGAAAAATATAATCAAAATGGCACAGCTAAAAGCAATTTTTGAAGACATAGGCTTTCAAAATGTAAAAACCTATATTCAAAGTGGTAATGTATTGTTTTCTTCAGATAAAAGTGAAAGTGTTCTTATTAATATAATTGAAGAAAAAATACATACAGATGTGGGTTTTAAAGTTTCAGTAATATTACGAAGTGAAGAAGAACTTAATAACCTTATAAAGAATTGTCCATTCTCAGAAAAAGAGATATTAGAAGCTCAAGGAAATACTTCTAGCGAGGTACTGTATGTAGCATTTCTAAAACAAAAACCTTTAGCAGAAAATATTGATAAATTCAGTGTTTATGAAATTGGTGAGGATAAATATAAAATAATAGGCAGAGACGTGTATTTATTATTTCATGACAGCATAAGAAATTCAAAACTTGGGAATAACCTAGGTAAATTAGATAACACTTTAACTACACGTAATTGGAAAACAATAAATAAGATTAGTGATCTAGTTAATCGTTAGGAGAATAGTATATGAAAGAATTTTTTCTGAAAAGTGAGAGGATAGGATTTTCAACATGGAATATTGAAGATTTGAAAGACGCAATAGAACTTTGGGGTAACCCAGAAGTTACAAGGTTTATTACTTCAACTGGAGTAATGTCACATAAAGATATAGAGAGTAGACTACAAAAAGAAATAGCTACATATAATACTTACAAGGTTCAATACTCTCCAATATACCTCCTTAGTAATCTTGAAAATATCGGTTGCTGCGGGTTGAGACCTTATGATATAGAAAACAATATATACGAAGTAGGAATTCATTTAAAGCCCGAGTATTGGGGCTTGGGACTTGCTTTTGAAGCATTACACTCAATGATTAATTATTCTTTTACTGATTTAAATATAAAAGAGTTATTTGCAGGTCATAATCCTTATAACAAAGCTTCAGAAAATCTTCTTAAAAAGATTGGCTTTAGTTATTTAAGAGATGAATTTTATGAACCTACTGGACTGTATCATCCTTCCTATAGCTTAAAAAATACAGTTAATTAAATCCACCTTCTTAAAATTTATATAATAAGAAGCTAATAAGAAAGTTTAATTTCTAAATATTTACTCTTATTATGTTATAATAATTCTTATATCATATTGAAAGGAGTTTATATGAGTAACAAAATAAAAATGTATTCAAAAACAATAAAAAGCCTTATTTTAGGGGCTCTTATCGGATTATTTTTGGCAGTTTTCATTATTAAATCTCTGTCACCCTATATAGAAAGTGAAAGTGGATTGTTGTTTATACTTAAAATCTATGCGCTAATAGGAGCAGTTTTTTTCTTCTATCTAGTGCATATAATAATTCACGAAGCTGGTCACTTAATATTTGGCATTTTGACTGGATATACTTTTGTATCTTTTAGAATTGCTTCTATTACTTTAATCAAAGAAAATAATAAATTTAAGATAAAAAAATTTAGCATTCCAGGCACAGCAGGTCAATGTCTTATGATGCCACCTGAGCTTAAAGACGGAAAATATCCTTTTATAATATATAATCTAGGTGGAGGATTAATGAACTTATTAATCTCTTTCGCTAGTATACTAATAATTATAATTACTGAAAATAGAGTCTCTACGCTAAACTTAATACTAACTTTAGAAAGTATAGCAGGAATTATAGCTGGCTTGACTAATATTATTCCTCTTAAGGTAGGTGGAGTAGCTAATGACGGCTATAATATCTTATCTATGCTTAAAGATGAATATGCTAGATATGGTTTTTATGCTCAACTTAAAACTTATGCTCTTTTAACTAAAGGATATAGAATGAAGGATATCCCATTTAAAGATATTGAGTGTAAAGAAGGGGTTGACCTTAGTAACCCCCTAGTAGCTTCTCTTAAGCTTTTAGAACACTCTTGGTATTTAGATAAGATGGATTTTAATAATGCCGAACTTTGTTTAAAAGCCTTTGATTCAAATACTGATTTAATACCAATTATTAAGTACGAAATAAACTGCGAAAAAATCTTTTTAGAGCTTACAGGTGATTGTAATAAAGATGTAGTAGATAAATTATATGATGATAGCTTAAAGAAATACATTAAGGCTTCAAAATTTTCTATTAGTAAAAAGAGATTCCTAATGGCCTATGAAGCTTTTTACGAAAAAGATTTAGATAAAGCACTTAAGTATTTTAAAGAAGGAGAAGCGTTAGCATTAAAATATCCTGTAAAAGGAGAAGCGGAGATGGAGTTAATGCTTATGAATTGGATAAAAAATTCTATAATAGAAAGAACCTGATAGTGTACATGCTATCAGGTTCTTTCTATTATAAGGTCATATATTTAACCCTTACTCCATCTATATCTATAAGCTCATCTTCAAGTTCCTTTACCTCTTGTAAATCCGAGCTAAGATGTAAAAGAATTAACCCCTTTTGGGAACAAGAATCTTCACTTGCCTCATGTAATCCTAGTCTCGTTTTTATAGCGCAACCATGTTTTGTTAATACAGTTTGAACTTGCGGTGCATGAGCAGTTCTAGGATCTATGCTTAACGCCATTATTGTTGTTTCCATAAATAATCCTCCTAAATAAAACTTCACTTGATATCATTACCATTATCTATAAAAAAATTCTGATTTTTTTAATCTATTTAAATTTTTTATAGAAAATTTTAAGTTCAGAAATATAGTTATGTATAAATATTTATTTTTATTTATAAATATGCGTAAGACCGCTAAAGACATGGGTTTGCCACTATTTTTTTAATAGTAATTTTTTCTTAAAACCTAGATTAAAACAATAAAAAAGTCCTTCAAAAACTACATTTTTTTTAAAATAACTTATATATTAAAAATTATTTGTGAACAATACGACAAAATAATATATTATGCTTTACTTTTCAAAAGTTTTGCTGTTAAATAAATGTTGTCGTAATTTTTTATTTTAATTTATACATAATATTATTAAAATTTCTAGTTTCAATTAAATATACAATTGAATATACTAGACTAATTAAATTTAGGGGGACTGATAAATGTTAGAGCAAGAAAGCGTTCCGATTTTGAATGCACTAAAAGAGTATGTAAAAGATGATGTAACTCCCTTTGATGTACCTGGACACAAAAATAGAGGGAATGATAATGAATTAAAAGATTGTCTTGGTGAAGAGATATTTAAATATGATGTTAATTCCAAGATAAATTTAGATAATTTGATAAAACCCACTGGAGTTATTAAAGATGCTCAAAAACTAATGGCAAATGCTTTTGGCGTAGATGAGGCATTGTTTTTAGTTAATGGTACCACAATAGGTATTCAATCCATGATTATGAGCGTTTGTAGACCTGGAGAAAAACTAATAATACCAAGAAATGTTCATAAAAGTGTATTAAATGCATTAATACTATGTGGAATAATTCCAGTTTTTATAGAACCTGAAATAAGCACTGAGTACGGAATTTTCATGAACGTTACTGAAGATAAGATGATTAATATAATAAGAGATAATCCTGATGCTAAAGCAGTTTTAGTAATTAACCCAACTTATTATGGTGTAACTACAAACCTTGAACCTATAGTTTATGAAGCTCATAAGCATAATATGCTAGTTTTAGCTGATGAAGCGCATGGAAGTCATTTCTATTTTAATGACAAGTATCCTGCTCCTGCAATGAGGATGGGAGCCGATATGTCTTGTGTAAGTCTTCATAAAACTGGTGGTTCATTAACCCAAAGTTCGGCTTTGTTAATAAATTCTACTAAAGTTGATCCTAAAAAGGTAAAAGCTACCCTTAACTTATTACAAACTACTAGCGGTTCATATTTATTGATGGCAAGCTTAGATGTTGCTAGAAAAAATTTAGCCCTTACTGGAGAAGCTAAATTAGATAAAGTAGTGGAAATATGTGTTGAAGGTAGAAAAAAAATAAATGCTCTAGATGGTTATCATGTTTTAGATGAACAAGAAATAACTAAATACAATATGAAGTCAATAGACTTAAGTAAACTTTGTATCTGTGTAAAAGATACTGGACTTAGTGGATTTGAAGTTGTTAACCTTCTAAGAAGTGAATGCAGGATTCAAATGGAACTTGGCGATATGTACAATATATTAGCTGTTATAAGTTTAGATGATACAACTCAGGATTTAGATAAACTTGTAAAAGCTCTTAAGTATATAAGAGAAAATCATCGTAAAGATACAAAATTAAATTTTGATTTTAAGATCTTAAGCATACCTAAAACCTTATTAAATCCAAGAGATGCATTTTTTAGTGATAAAAAGTATGTAAGCCTAAAAGATGCAGTTAACAAAATAAGTGGAGACACTATAATTGTTTATCCTCCTGGAATTCCTATAGTTAGCATTGGCGAAGAGATAAACAAAGAAGTTGCTGACTATATTGAGGACATGTTTAATCAAGGCGTAGAGATAATAGGCATGGTTGATGATACTATAGCTATAATTGAATAATAAATTTAGAGTAGAAAGGCACCCTAAGTAGTTAGGGTGTTTTTCTATGGCTTTAAAATACATATTTATTTTTAAAATTCTAATAAATATCTAATAATTGTGTAGTAGTATAAGAATTGGTATATAATATAGTAAAAGTTAAGAAGGAGGATTTTATGTCTGAATACAAAAGGTCGTTGATACCTGAATTAAGTAAATGGAAAATTGAAATGATGAAAAAACCCTCGATTTTTAATAAAGCATCCAAGGGTATTCAAAATAAATTTAATGATGTTTTGCCTGAAAAATATCATGAAATAATGACAGTTGCAATTAAAAACATGATTAAAGCTGTTTTAGTTGGATCAGAATTTATCGCTAAAGATCCTATTAGAAACTTATCTTTAGAGGAAAGAGATAAACTTGCAAGAGAAAAAATAGAGTTTTATAAGACTACAGCTATCGTTGAAGGAGCGAGTACAGGTGCAGGAGGATTTTTTCTAGGCTTAGCTGACTTTCCACTATTACTTAGTATTAAAATAAAGTTTTTATATGAAATAGCTGCTATATACGGATATGACGTAAAAAACTATAAAGAAAGAATTTATATACTTTATATATTTCAATTAGCATTTTCTAGCCAATCTAAAACTAATAAAGTCTTTCTAGAGATGGAAAATTGGGAAGAGACTTCAAGTAAACTTCCTAGGGACATAAATGAGTTTAATTGGCGCGACTTTCAACAAGAATATAGAGACTATATAGATCTAGCAAAATTACTCCAACTAGTTCCTGTTATTGGTGCATTTGTTGGAGCTTATGCTAACGCAAAGCTTTTAGATAAACTTGGAACAACCTCAATGAATTCATACAGAATGAGATTATTTCCAAATTTATAATTTCTATAAAATAAAGCCTTCTCAAAATCATGAGAAAGCTTTCTTTTTTTTGCAAATAAGAGGAGGTAGTTATGTTATATGCCGAATTTAAAGAAAAGTAAGGATATAGTACCTTTCTTTGTAAAATAACATCCATATTGAGAATGTTATTTAAATTATAGACAAAATATAATTAATATATTCATTAACTGCTAAATTTAAATATGAGAAGTCTCTTTTGAAATATATATTAAGTTTAAATCAGAAGAAAACTCAATGGCTTTTCATATTTGTACAAAAGAGACTTCCCAAGTATTATATGAAAATTTATATGCAAGCGTTAATTGTTTTTGAACTAATTTCTAAAAATAAAAGAGGAATATTATCCCTGAGGAAGAATATTATATACACATCATAAATTATATAGTCTTTACAAAGATTAATTATTCAATCTTTGTAAAGCTTAAAAGTTGGGGGGGCTTATAATAATGTTAATTTTTAAAAATCAGTATAATCAGCTTCGAAGTGGCTGGAAAATCGTTATTTCATTTTTAATTTTATTCCTAACAATATTTATTTTATCAATAATAATCGGAGTTTTCGGCGGTATATTCTCTATTAGCCGTAATAATCCTATTTATTCACTGTTAAACATGGGGGTTAGCACAATATCTTTTATTTTGGTTTCTTTGATTTCTTGGAAACTTGTTCAGAAAGAACCTTTTAGAAATATGGGGTTAACTTCAATAAAAAGAGATGGTTTTGATTTATTATTTGGATTATTTTTAGGTGCTCTGTCTATAACCATAGTATTTTTTATACTAATAGCTACTAATAATGCAACCTTGGTTACTTCTTTTCTTAAACCTAATTTTTCTTACGAAATACTTTTAGGTATAGTAATATTTATATTAGTGGGTTTTGGGGAAGAAATGTTTTTTAGAGGATATTTGATGTCAGTATTAAAACAAACAAATAACAGTTTCCTTATAGTTTTAGTATCTTCATTAATTTTTTCTCTGATGCATGCTAGTAATCTTAATGCTAATCCTTTAGGTTTATTTAACATCTTTTTAGTAGGAATAGTTTTTGCATATATGTTTATTAAATCTTCAAGTATATGGATGCCTATAGGCTATCATATAACTTGGAACTATTTTCAAGGGTATGTCTTTGGATTTCAAGTTAGTGGAAACCCTACAAACGGACTATATGAAACTACAGTAGCTCAGAATAATCTAATAAATGGTGGGGCATTTGGTCCGGAGGGTGGGGCTGCTGTTACCTTTATTTTAATAGTAAACCTGGCTATTTTATATCTTTATTACAGAAGAAATAAAACCATAAAATATGTATAAAATAAAAGGATGCACATAAAAGCATCCTTTTATCTTTAAGCGGTAATATTATTGCTACCATTTAAATTATGTTCATCTAATTCATTTTTAATTAAGTACACAAATATTAGGATTTTGATTATTGGAATACCAGAACTATTAGAAATCTCTACGTCTTCTACAAAATATTTAGCTCTTATAAACGTAATGATTTCAAATAGAATATTTGAAATATTTATTATATAGAATATAAGTAAAGCTTTTCTTTTTCCAGTAAAAATAAGAATAGGCGATAAGCAAAATAGTATTGAAATAATAAAAATTATAACTTTAACGTTAGTATTAATAGATATATCTGTCCAATTGACTACTAAGTTATTCTTTATTGACTGATACATGAAAAGTGATCCTATAATTCCGCCTATTAAATTAGATATAGCAATAATGTATAAAATCACTCTTTTTTTACTCATATAATCCCCCCTAAAAATTTAAATCATACAACACTATTATAGTACAATAGTATATAATAGTAAAATATTGATATAGATTTATACATAGTTAAGGAGATACTTAAAATGATTAAAGAATATATTAACTTAAATGAAGAAGAGAAAAAACTTGCTTTTGATTTTGTAACTAGAAATGACAACAGCATGACTTGGGACAAGTTTAATACCATGTTTGGTTCAAAAGTTTATGATTATGGAAGAGGTGTTCTTTTTTATTTTAATAATGGAAAAGTAGTTGGTAAAATAAATATAGTCCTTGAAGTAGTTGAAAAACTAAAAACTGTATATATACATTTTTTAGATTTACTAGATGTTTCTGAAGATAATATTAATATTGCAAAAAAACTTATAGAAAAAGCTGTATTAATAGCAAATAAATATAATGCTGAAAGTATACTTTTAGGAGAAAGAAATGTTATTCAACTAAAGCTTTTAGAAAATTTAGGCTTAAATAATTCCTATAGATCTCTTAAAATGAATTTAGATGATGCATCCTTAAAAGCACCCCTTTTAGATTTAATTCCACTCACACATGATAACAAAGAAAAATATTTAGAAGTTTTTAACGATTCTTTTAGTGATATGCCTCACGGTACTTATTCAGATATCAGTGGAGTAGAAGAGTATATAAAAAAATCAGATGATTGTAACTATTACTTTATGGTCAGCATAAAGGATATGATTATTGGGTTTATGAATTGTTCTATAGAGAATAAAGAAGGTTCGTTTGACATAGGGCTTTGCAAGGAATACAGGGGAGTTGGTTATGGTAAATCACTTTTAGAAACAGCCATAAACTTCCTAAACAATAAAAATATAGATAAAATCTTTCTAATAGTCATTGAGGAAAATTCTAAAGCTTATACTATGTATAAAAAGAGAGGTTTTAAAGAAGATTCAATATTGAGTTATTGGATTAAAATCAAATAATAAAGGTGTAAGAAATATTACATAAAGTATTTCTTACACCTTAGTTTATTCAAATAATTTTTTAATCTCTCTATTTATGTACTTGGTATCGGATATAAATTCATCTGGAATTACTATAAACTTTAGATTATCTGATTTATTATTTATGTAGTTATAGATTATTTGCGCCTCATCCACCTCGTTTTTACCTACAAAAGTCCCATCATTAAGATTAAACTTTTTATAATGCTTTATTATATTTTGAGCTAAGGTCGTTAGTTTAATAAGCGAGTCTTTTTCCTTGAATATAACTTTATTTCCCTTTATAAAAAATATCTTTATGTTTTCATTATCCAAGTATTCTACTAAAATTATATTTTTATTTTCTTCAGTAAAATCAACCGCTTTAATACCCACAACTAAATAGTTTATAAAAGTTAAATAATCCCTGTATTTAGCAGCTCTCTCAAAATCAAAGTTTTCAGATGACTGCCTCATTGCTTCTTCGATTTCATTTAATATAGATGAGTCTTTACCTTCTAATAAATTTATAACCTTATTAATTACGTCCATATAATAATCTTTTTTTGAGTCATCTAAGCATAATCCAACACAAAGACCAAGAGAGTGGTTTAAACACGAACCTTTTCTTTTAAAGTCATTAGAGCATAATATTTTATAAAATTCCTTGATTCCTTCAACAGCCTTTCCAGGAGAACTTTTGCTTACGTAAGGTCCAAAATAAAGCATACCATCTCCCGAAGTTATTTCATCCACTATTTTAAAATCAGGATATTCTTTGTTTAGATTTATATGTACATACTTATAAGACTTAGGACTTTTCATAAGCCTATTATAAGCTGGTTTTATATCTTTTATTAATTTACATTCCAGCATAAAAGCTTCAAACTCGGTATCAGTAACCACAAAATCAAAATCTTTTAAGTTTTTTACTAATTTTAAAGTTTTAGGTGAATGTGCTTTAGAATTAATAAAATATGAACCAACTCTATTTTTAAGATTTTTAGACTTTCCTACATATATGATATTATTCAGAGAATCCTTCATTAAATATACACCTGGAGAAGAGGGGAGTCCTTTTACTTTTTCTTTAATATCCATTTATAAAATTACCTCCCAAATCGCTTTCTATACCCACACTTTCTGCAAAGCTCCTCAACAGCTCTTCTATTTGAAAATCCTTCTGTAATATCCTTAGCTCTAGAGCTTTCTATTATTTCTGAAAAACTACTGTTATTGATATTTCCTAAATCTATAATTCCATTTCCATCTAAACAACAAGGAACTACGGTTCCGTCTACTAATATACCAATTTGGTTTCTAAGCCCATGACAAAAGCCTATACCATCATCCTCATCCTCCGTTAAGGCAGGCCAATTAAATTCATAATCTTGATTTAGGTATATATATTCTGATATCTTAATTCCTCTACATTCACTTATTTTATCTTCAATTTTATATTGAAGATTAAATTCCCTCTCTATAATTTCTAAAATCTCTTTGTTTTTATTTAACTTAAGATTTGTATTATTGTTTTCATTTAAGTTCCAAAGTCTAAGTCCAGTTATAATCTTCTTTTCTCTAGCTTCCTTTGAAAATTCAATAACGTTATTAATATATTCTTCTTTATTTACAGCTTTTTCATTACCATCAAAACTATGAAGAGAAATGTTAATCTGCCTTAGAGCAGGGGCATTTAGTAATATATCTTTTACTTTAGTTATAAGGGTTCCATTTGTTGTTAAATTAACCTTGAATCCTTTTTTAAAAGAAATATCTAATAAAGTTTCTAATTCTGGATGTAGTAGTGGTTCCCCTTTTATATGAAAATATATATATTCACCATAAGGTTTTATATCATCTAGTATTTTAGAAAAAGCATCAATCTTCATAAACTCAGGTTTCCTTAGAGTTTCAGGACAAAAACTACAAGAAAGATTGCATACATTGGTTATTTCAATATAGATCTTCTTAAATTTTCTCATTTGTTATACCTCACTAACACATATATAAATGAGAATATCACTTTTTTTAACTAAAGGAAAGCGGATTCTTTCACTCGTTATAAAAATTCAAGCAAAAAAGCACTTCATACCTACATACTTGAATATCTGCATATCACTGTAATACCATAATTATGGTATTACAGTGATATGCATGTATGGAGATATAATATTGAGTAATAAATGAATTTATAGTATACTTACTCTTTGTAGTTAAATTCAGCTTTAAGAAAGGATACTAAAATATGAAAATAGACAAAAAAATTATTCCGTATTTCACTGCATTAATTACTAATATTATCTTTGGGCTAAGCTTTTTATTTACCAAAAAAGCTTTAATGGTATCAAACCCTATAACCCTAGTCGCTTTTAGATTTTTATTAGCTTTTATAATTATGAGCTTACTTATAGCATTTAAAGTAATTAAAGTAAATTATAAAAATAAACCCATGAAATGGCTAATAGTTTTAGCTATTATAGAGCCAATAATTTATTTCATTTTTGAAACCTATGGACTTCAAAGGACTTCAAGCTCCTTAGGTGGACTTATGATAGCCCTCATTCCTATAGTAGTAACAATTCTTGCTATATACTTTTTAAATGAAAAACCATCACGAAAGCAAGTATTAAGTATTATTTTATCTGTATCTGGAGTTGTGTTAATCATACTTATGGATGGATCAAAAAACTCTGGAAACTCTATTTTAGGTGTATTATTTTTGAGCGTTGCAGTATTTTCAGCTGCATTTTTTAATATAATAGCTAGAAAAATATCTAAACATTTTACCGCTATAGAAGTTACTTACTTTATGATGTTTTTAGGAGCAATCTTTTTTAATATAGTTTCTGTAAGTAATCATATCTTAAATGGATCATTAACCAATTACTTTGAGCCTTTAAAAAGTTCAAGCTTTGTTTTATCAATTTTGTATTTAGGAATATTATCATCTATAGTTGCATATTTTCTTGCTAATTTTACATTATCTAAAATGGAAGCCTCTAAATCTGCTGTATTTGCCAACATCTCCACAATAGTCTCAATATTAGCTGGAGTCATTTTTTTAAAAGAAAATTTTCACTTATATCATACAATAGGTTCTGCCATGATTCTCATAGGAGTATGGGGGACAAACTATTATAAATAATAAATCTTTAAAGTCTAAATTTCATTTTATAAAGAAATTTAGACTTTTTTTCATGTAAACAGATTAACTATAAATCCAAACACTTGTAAACATTATCATTTTTTTTTTGCTAAAACATCTAAACACTATTTAAAATTCTTTAAACACTGTCTTATTTTTCAAAATAATCTTTAAACACTTATAAATTTCTTTTTCAATAACCCCATTATCTTCTACACTTTAGTGTTTTGGCATGGAAATTGCTGTAATTAATTGCATAGGTGTCAAATATTTAATTAGGAGGTTTAATATGGAGGAGTTAGAGAAAATTATAATGGACATCATAATAAATTCTGGTGATGCTAAAGCTTATTCCTATGAAGCCCTTACCGCAGCAAATGATCGAAAATATGACGAAGCAGATGAATTAATAAATAAGGCAAATGAAGTTCTTGAGTTAGCTCACAATTCTCAGACAAGTTTATTACAAAAAGAAGCCGCAGGTATTAAAACCGAAGTTTCAGTATTATTTGTTCATGCACAAGACCATTTAATGACAACTATATCAGAAAAAAACATGATCGAGCAAATAATTGAATTAAGAAAGATAGTTAATGAATTACTAGATAAATAATAATTTGGGTTAATATGAAATTAATTTATTAAGGAGGAAAAATAAATGATTAAAATTACATTATTTTGTGCTGCAGGAATGTCAACAAGTGTTTTGGTGGAAAAAATGAAAGCGGCTGCTAAAACTAAAGGAGTAGAGGCTGTTATAGAAGCTTTCCCAGAATCAACTATGTCAAAAAAATTAGAAGAAGGTATAGATGTAGCTTTACTTGGACCACAAGTTAGATATAAGTTACCTAATGCAAAAAAATTATGCGGTGCAAAAGGAGTACCAGTAGATGTAATAAATTCAGTAGACTATGGAATGATGAAAGGGGATAAAGTTTTAGATTTTGCTTTAAAGCTACTGAATAAATAAAGAAATATAGATAATAGTTTTAAGAATTTATTTATAAGAAATTCAATGTGTTAAGTCACAAATTATATTTTAATTTGTCTTATATAAAAATTTTTAAGGAGGACTTATATATGTCAGAAACACGTGGAGAAAAACTTATAAGTATCGTAATGAAATTTGTAGAACTAAAAGCTATTGTCGCACTAAAAGATGGAATAATATACACGCTACCTATGTCACTAATAGGATCAGTATTTTTACTACTTGCACAAATACCATACCAACCATTTAATGATTGGATGGCAGGTATTTTTGGAGCAGGGTGGACTGAACCATTGTTCCAAGTATATAACTCTACCATGCAGATTATGGCCATAATCGCAGTTATAGGTATAGCATACATGTATGCTAAAAATGAAGGCCATGAACCATTAGGAGCAGGAATCATAGCGTTTGCAGTATTTTTAATAACTTTAAATCAATATACAACATCTACAACAGGAGAAGTTGTGTCAGGAGTTATACCTAGAACATGGCTAGGAGGCCAAGGTATGGTTACGGCCATAATTATCGGGCTCTTGGTTGGATTTGTTTACTCATGGTTTTTAACTAAGAAAATAACTATTAAGATGCCTGCTGGAGTTCCACAAGGTGTATCAAATCAATTCTCAGCTTTAATACCAGGACTTGTTATAATAACAGCTACAATGTTTGTATACATGTTCTTTAGATATGCACTTAATACAACATTTATAGACTTTATATTTAAGGTATTACAAACACCATTACAAGGATTTACCGACTCACTTATAGGCGTTATTATAACTCAAGCACTTATACCATTCTTCTGGTGGTTTGGTGTTCATGGTGCTACTATAGTTGGTGGTGTTATGAGTGGTTTATTAACTGCTAATAGACTAGATAACCAAGCTATTTTAGATGCTGGTAAAGAATTAACAATAGCTAATGGTGGTCATATTGTAACCGACCAATTCCAAGCAAGCTTTGTAACTGTAACTGGTTCAGGTTTAACAATCGGTTTAGTAATATTAATGCTTACTATAGCAAAATCTGAGCAAAATAAAGCTTTAGGAAAACTTGCTATAGGGCCTGGTGTGTTTAATATAAATGAACCTATATTATTTGGATTCCCAATGGTTATGAATCCAATAATGTTTGTACCATTTATAGTAGCTCCAACACTTTCAGCTGTTGTATCATACCTTGCAATTAGCGTTGGATTGGTTCCGTTATTCACTGGGGTAACAGTTCCTTGGACTACACCTCCTATAATCTCTGGATTTATCCTTGGAGGCTGGAGAACAGCATTAATGCAAATAGTTTGTATCGGAATTTCAGTTGTTGTTTATTTCCCATTCTTTAAAAAGATAGATGCTATGAATCTTAAGAATGAGCAAGAAGCAGAAGTTGAAGCATCAAGCTTAAATGTTTAGTATGTTATAAAAATTTATGTAAGAACTAAGTATCATATTTATGGTACTTAGTTCTGTTTTATAAAAAATATAATAAAATTAAAGGAGAATAGAACAAATGAAAATGTATAAATTAAGAATTAGAGGAAGCTTGAGCGACTTTAAAATTAGTTATTTATATTCATTAAATTATCTAGATTTTAATGAACTTGATTATGAAGGCTCTGAACAGCAAAAATATTCTTGCTTTGTAAAAGAAATTAAACATAATATAGCTCCTCAACCCGTATATGTAGACATTAGAATGAGGGATTGCCATTTAGATAGAGTTATATCCAGAAAACAAATTAGCGAAATAAACGAAGTTACTTCATTCATAAATATACTACCAATTTTTATTTGGCATAAAGGTTAGACTTGAGCAGTATTCTTATTAGTTAAAAGTATATTACTAGTATTTATCAAATAAATTATGTTATTATTAATTATATAATTTGATTAGTGAGGTATTTAAAGTGGGAGAGGTTCAATTACAACAATTATTAAACAAAGATAATAAAGTTCAACTTTACACTCTTGATTTTCCTGAAAATATACTTAATTTAGATAGGAAAAATGAATTTGGTATAAGTTTAATATCTTTAGATGAAGATGTTAGAAATGAGCTTGAACCAAATTCTCCTTCTTATTTAGAAAGAATTAGTTGCTTAAGGGATCTTAATGATTCTGGATTTAAAACATTTATAAATCTCGAAATTAATCCCAAAATAAAACTTGAAAGTGCTGCTTTAAGCAAGTTGCTTAAAATAGTTTCTTTTGTCGATAAGATTCTGATAAAAAAATCTTCTTTTGACATTGATGATATTGTTTTTAATTATTATTACGACACAATAGTAGATTATTGTAACAAAAATTATATAAAATATTCTATATTAGATTAATGTATAAATGCTTTAGTAAGATTTTAAAATCTTGCTAAAGCATTTATATTTTTCAACTAATCTTTATATTTTTTTAAAACCAAGCTTGCATTATGACCACCAAATCCAAGAGAATTAGTAATTCCATATGATATAGTTTTAATTTTTCCTTTATTAGGAGTGTAGTCTAAATCACAGTTTTCATCTGGAGTAGAATAGTTTATTGTAGGCGGAATGAATCCCTCTTTAATTGATAAGGCTGTTATAATTGCTTCTACAGCTCCAGTAGCGCCTAACATATGTCCTGTCATAGACTTTGTTGAGCTTATAGATATATCATAAGCATAATCTCCAAATACAGTCTTTATTGCAGCTGTCTCATTTTTATCCCCAACTTCTGTAGATGTTCCATGCGCATTTACATATCCAATATCTGTTGGACTTATTTCAGCATCTTCAATGGCCATTTTCATACACCTAGCCGCGCCTTCCCCTTTTTCAGCAGGTGAAGTTATATGATAAGCATCATTAGTACAGCCATATCCAACAATTTCTGCTATTATATTTGCATTTCTTTCTAGAGCTTTACTATATTCTTCAAGAATAAGCATTCCAGCGCCTTCTCCCATAACAAACCCATCTCTATTTTTGTCAAATGGTCTAGAAGCTGTTTCTGGATTTTCATCTATTGTCATAGCTTTGCTTGAAGAAAAACCAGCAAGACATAACCTAGTAATACAAGCTTCGGCGCCTCCAGCAATAATTACATCTGCATCACCTCTTTGTATTACTTTAAACGCATCCCCAATAGTATTCGTAGAAGTTGCACAAGCAGTAACAGCACATTCTACAAACCCTTTAGCCCCATATTTTATAGCAATAAGCCCTGAAGCCATATTAGATATCATCATAGGTACTAAAAATGGGCTTACTCTTCCAGGCCCTTTTTCTAGAAGTACTTTATGTTGATTCTCCAAGGTTTCAATTCCCCCTATTCCTGAACCAACAATAACCCCTAGACGTTCTTTATTTATTATGTCTAAATCAATTTTAGAGTTCTCTATAGCCATTTGCGCAGCTGCTATAGCATATTGCGAAAATCTATCAGTCCTTCTAATTTCTTTTTTGCTTATATATAACTCACCGTTAAAATCCTTAATTTCAGCTGCTACCTTTGTTGGTATGTCAGAAACATCAACTCTTTCTATTTTGCTTATTCCACTTTTACCTTCTTTTATATTATTCCAAAACTCTTCTGTTCCCATTCCTACAGATGATACAACACCCATCCCTGTTATAACTACACGTTTTTTCAAGCTAAAAACCTCCATAAATTTCAGATTTTTATAGTATTATTTACATAAATAAAAATATCATATATAATTTACTCAAAATGAACAGTTATTGCTTTCTACTAGTAATTTATGAGGAGTATTATGCTGAATTTAAAAGATACATTAGAGGTTTGCGTAGAGTATATTGAAAATAATATATACAATAAAATAACATTAGATGACTTATCAAAAGAAACAGGTGTATCTAAATATTATCTCCACAGGATGTTTAAATCATTAACAGGGGAGTCTATTATAGAATATGTTCAATCAAGAAGATTAACTTTAAGTATTAATGAATTAGTTTATACTAACAAACGAATAATTGATATAGCCATGGATTTTGGATTTAACTATGAACAATCCTATATAAGATCATTTAGAAAGAAGTTTGGATATACACCCCTTAAAATACGCTCAAAAGATATATCAGTTATTATTACAGAGAAGATTAATACTGATGAAATTCTAACTATAGATAACTCAATTACATATAAACCTTTTTTTGTATTTAAGAAAGGGTTTAATATTATAGGAACAGAACATAAAATTTTAAGTAAGTCTGGGGATAATTCAGCTAATGCTTATGGGCGTGAGTTTTTCTACAATAATAAGAATATCATTGAAAATCCTATTAACCCTCACATATATATTGGATATACTGATTGGAGTAAAAATCCAGATGGATATATATATTATATGCCTTCTGTACAAGTTGAAAATCTAAAATATATTCCTGAAAACATGAAAGGAATAGCAATCCCTGATCATGAATATGTTGTATTTAAATTTATTGGATTTTTCAAGCCTGACTATATTAAGGGCAAACATATAGGAAGAATTTTAGCACACTTATATAGAAAATGGATATTTCAATCGGACTTTAAATTTGCAGATTCCTTTAGACTTGAATATATAGATAATTCTTTGTCTAAAGATAATTATTGTGAGCTTCACATATATCAACCTATAAAACGTGTATAAACGTAAAATGGAGTCTTGATTAAATAATAATCAAGACTCTAAGAAATTAACCTTTGTTTCTAGCTACCTTAGCTAAATCGTTAGCTGCAAGCTTACCCGTATATAAAGATCCTTGAATCCAGCTAGGGGTTGATGAAACATGCTCTCCGGCAAAGAAAACCCTACAATTGTATTCTGGTTTTAATAAACTATCTCCAAATATTCTTTTTTGTTCTGGTGAATATTTGCACACAGCCCCTCTAGACCATTGCTCATTATTCCAAGTTAAATATTTTGAATCCTGAACTATAGAATCTAAATATTCATTTGGTAATCCATGTACAATCTCAACCTGTCTCTTAACAATTTCATTATGAACCGCAGGATCAGTATTCCCCAAATAAATGGCTTCTCTTGCTTGATTATATGACGCTATTAGTACACCAGGATCACTTGACTCTCCACCATAAGCGTGATCAGATGGATATATTATATTAATTATAGACATATCGGTAAGTGAGTTCCCTCCATTAATCCCTCCATACTCAGCATCTTCCTCCCAAAAACGCTTCTTACACAAAAATAGCGTTTTTTGACTATCTACATAATTCAACTCCTTAATTGCTTGCATTTTTATATTAGAAAATACAGGATCAATTTCTACAGTCCTAAGAGTAGAGTAAGGAATAGCACAAACAACATAATCAAAATTTTCATAAGATTTTTCTGTAGAATTTTTATTATTATATTTTATAAAAACTTTATCGCTATCTTCAGATTTATATATTCCAGATACCCAGTATCCAAGCTTCCATTTAACAATTCCTAAGCTATCCAATCCCTGATTAATATATTCTTTTGGGGTTTCTGTAGTTAAAGATTTATAAAATGCTAGTGGAAGATTTGATAATCCACCTTCTATTCTATATACATATTCTAAATCAACAGGATAATTTTGTGATAAAAGATGATTATACGATATATCCATAAGAGGAGATAAAGTTGGATCAACGCTTGTTATAAGTTGAATAGCTCCAGGGCTTAGACCTAAAAACTCAAAATTCTGACGTAGGCTAATATTTAATAACGGAGCATATTCAGGATTATATACAGATAAAATCTTCAGTATTTCACTTCTTACATAAGGAGATAAGTTTTTCATTGGACTATTCATTGCGTAATCATAAAGCTCTCTCCAAGAAGTATTTCTTTCAGTTGGAGTTAAATTAAATTTGGGATAAAAGTGTTTTTCAACTTCTCCATGATAATTTCTAATTCTAGTATTTTTAACATATATAAATCCATTTGGATCTCTTTGAATAAAAACATCTGTATTAAGTTTAAATAAATTGATGTAGTGCCAAACACTTTCATGGGATACTGGAATTCTCATAGCTCCAAGTTCACCGTAAATTTTTTTATCCTCATCAAAATAATGAGTATAAATTCTTCCACCAATTCTTTCATCATTAGCTTCAAATATCGTAATATCGCATCCAAGTTTTCTAAGTTCAAATGCGGCCGCCATTCCAGCAACTCCAGCACCAATAACACCTATTTTTCTTCCTTTTAAACTTCCAGCTGGCGAATAATTCAAAATATCAGGCGGCGGACTTAGAAGTTTAATTATGTTCTCAAAGTCTTCTTCTCGTCCTGCTGTTGATAAAGCTCTTTTAAGTAGCTTATATCTGGCATCATCACTTGGATTTGGAGGTTGATTTATAAAATGATTTGTTTCCATGTACTCAGATTACTCCTAATAATTACTATATTAATAGATATTATTTAAAAGTAATTATTAGACTTAAATTTTCTATTTTTGATATAATTTTGCCTTTATATTTTTTAATTCACCATTAACTTAATTAAGCATAAAATAAAAAAAAGAAATAATCTCTAACCCGATATAGAGATTATTTCTTCTTGACATCAATTGATGTCTTCTTTATCTTACAATAAAGAAAATGTTTAGTATATGGGGGACTAAACTAATAAAGAAAGTAATTTAAAATTTAATATTTTTAGGAGTAACTTTCTCTATTAGCTTTATTATAGCCCTAAATTTTACATTTATTCAAATAATCAAATATTTATCAAAATTTAATTTTTATGTAATAATAATTTATAATAAAAGGAGTATAGTATAATTATATCATTTTTAGGGGGATAATCATGAAAAGAAGGTCAAAAGCAAGAAAAAAGAAAAAAATTATAGCTAGGTATGTAGTATTTTGTTTATTATTAGTAATCGTTGGTTTTTTTAGTGGTAAATACTTGTTAACAAAGTTTTATTCTCCAAGTAGTCAAGAAGAAACAGTTCTTGCTGGAAACTCTTCTACAGATGAAAAGGATTCATCTAATGACGATTCAAAATCCAATTCAACTGATAAAGATACAACGTCTTCTAGTGAAGAATCAAACAACAATATTAAAAATGGAGATAAATCTCCTTTAAATCAAAATAATCAACAAGAAATAGATCCTATTTCTGATAGTAAAAAAGTTAAGGACATGCTAAAATCAGGAGTTTATACAAGTAAAGAAAAGAAAATCGCTTATCTAACTTTTGATGATGGTCCTTCAGTAACTGTTACTCCAAAGATTTTAGATATTCTAAATCAAAATAAAATCCATGGGACTTTCTTTATTGTGGGCAGTGAATTAGATAAGTCAGATAAAGCAAAAGATTTATTAAAAAGAATAGTAAATGACGGGAATACTTTAGCTAATCATACTTATTCTCATAACTATAAAACTCTTTATCCAGGTGGACATGTTAATGCCGCTGCCTTTATGGATGAAGTCGAAAGAACAAACAAACTAATAACTGATGTTGTAGGAGAAAAACACAAGCCTAGAGTAGTTCGTTTTCCTGGTGGACACGCTTCTTGGAAGGGTACTGAAGAAATAGACAGACTATTAGATGAAAAGGGTTATGTTTATATAGATTGGAACTCCTTAGTTGGGGATGCAGAGGGAAAGCATAGAAATAAAGAGGAACTTATTCAAAGATTTAATCAAACCAAAACTGAAAATGCCAAAAATGGAGATTTAGTTGTTCTTATGCATGACACTTACGGAAAGGAATCTACTGCAGAAGCCCTTCCTCAATTAATAAATGAATTAAGAAATGAGGGTTATGAATTTCATACCTTAATGTAGTCTATAAAGATGATTATTTAAAATAGTAATCATCTTTTTTATTTCTTATACTTTTTTATAGCATATTGAGACATATTAACCATCTAAGTTTATTTTTTCTTTATATATTTTATTGAGTTATGCTTAATTATTTTATATAATTAAATATAACTATAAAAGGAATTAAAAGAGTAGAATTTAAATGAGGTGAAACTTGATGAATGCTAAACATATAGATCCCTTTGTAGAATCTTTTGTTAATGTGATGCCGCAAATAGGTTTATGTAATGTTGAAAAAAAAGGAATAATACTTAAAGATAATTTTATATCAAGTCCAGGAGTTATGATTGTTTTAGACATAATTGGTGATATTAAAGGAAATGTTATTTACGGAACCACTGTAGATAATGCTAAAAAAATTGCTTCTATTATGATGATGGGTATGCCTGTAAATAACTTTGATGAATTAGCTCAAAGTGCCATATCAGAACTTACTAATATGCTTACAGCCAATGCAGCCACTACCTTATCTTCCCAAAATATTTCAATAAACATTTCAACTCCAACCTTAATTGATGGAGACTTTAAGTCTAACTCAGACTTAGCAAAATTAATATCTGCTGAATTAGCAATAGATAATATGGATTTTCAAGTTAGTATTTCTTTGGATCATGGATATATAAATTAAACTAAAATAGTGGAGAAAAATTTCCACTATTTTTTATTGTATAAATATCTTTCCTAAAGTTTAAACATTCATATAAAATGAAAAATTCACATTATTTTATTATAATTTGTTGTATTTTTGTTATATTATAGAAATAAGTGAGTATATATAATATTATTAATGATGAATTTGAGTTCAGACATTAAAATATTTGCTTTAGGGGGTTATAATATGGATAATATCGTAGAAACATCTTATATTATAGAGAATAATGGAAAATTAGAATATATAAGTGAAGATTTTTTATGTTTATCAGATTTTAGCAGAGAGGATCTAATTTCAAAAAAATTTTTAGATGTATGGGACAATAAACTTAAAATTAATATAAAACTAGAAACTCTAGGTGAAGTACAAGAAGCCTTTCTATTTACTAAAAACTTAGAGGTTAGATTTGTAGTTATTACTAGATCCAAAGATAATTTAATAGGTGGAGATAAATATTCTATCTCCGAAATACCACAATCAAGATTTGAGTATAATAATATGTATTTAGAAGAAATATACAAATCCAATATATCTGGAATAGCTGTATATAGCATACCAAACATGATACTTATTAAAGCAAATGAGAAATATTTAGATTCTCTTGATGAACCTTTTAATAATAAGTATGAAAGCTTAGGAAAAAAAATCGAACATATAAATACAGGCTGGAAAGGCAGTCTACTAGAGAAAACTTTTAAAGAAGTTGTTGAGACTAAAAAAGCTGTTCAAATTAAAGAATATCTTCATAAATTTTTCCATAAAGATCCAGCATATTGCGATTTAATTATTACCCCCTTATGCGCTAGTGGTGAACTAAAGTATTTAGTGATAAATACTTTTGATGTTACTACTCGGGTATTAAATAGGCTAAAAATTTCCGAACAGTTAAATACAATAAAACTTAAAAACTTAGAGCTTATAAAAAAAGAAGAGGAATTAAACCTAAAAAATGAAACATTAAACTCAATATTAGACAATATTTATGATTGTTTAGCAGTTGTAGATGGTAATGGTAAATACTTGAGTTTAAGCAAAACTTTAAGAGATTATATTTACTCAACTACAAATAAAGAACTTAGGTATATTGGCGAAACTTTAGATAGCGGTTCTGAATACTATGACATACATGGGAACCTACTTTCAAAAGAGGATTTACCAGTTTCGAAAGTCATAAAAGGAATAACTGTAAAAAATCAAATAGTTGTAGTAAAAAAAGATGATAAAAATTTTTATTTAAATTTTACTGCAATACCTGTTTATAAGGATAAAGATAATATAAAGTTTTGCATATTAGTTTGCTCTGATGTTACTAAAACTTTTGAATATGAAGTTCAATTAAATATTAAAAATAAAACTCTTCTAAAAGCAGAAAAAGAGAAAAACCTTATTCTAGAGCAGTCTATGAAAACAAAAGATGACTTTCTTTATTTTATTACGCATGAGTTTAAAACACCTATGTCTGTAATAAACTTAGCTATACAAGCAATAGAATCTATTTGTAAAAATGATCTTACTCCTAGAATAAATAATTATTTAAAAGTAATTAAGCAAAATACAAATAGGCAATTAAGACTAGTCAATAACCTTCTAGAAGTTACAAGAATTAATTCAGGTTATATTAAAATACACGAAGATGCCTTTGATATTGTATATGTACTGAATTCTTTAGTTGACTCAGTACAACTATATGCAAAACAAAAAAATATACATCTTACCTTCAAATCTCACTTCAATTCAAAAAATGTATTATTAGATGAAGAAAAATTAGAAAGAATTTTATTTAATCTTTTATCAAATGCTCTAAAATTTACTCCAGAAGGTAAATCTATTTCAGTGAATTTATCTTCTGAAGTAATATCTAAAGAAGAATTACTTGTTATTAAAGTCAAAGATGAGGGCATAGGGATACCTAAAGAAAAGCAAAAAGTTGTTTTCGAACGCTTCGGACAAGTTGATAGTAGTTTATCAAGTCAAGCAGAAGGGACAGGTCTCGGACTTTATCTTGTTTGTCTGTTAGTTAAAACTCTTAAAGGAAACTTGAAATTAGAAAGTGAGTTAGGAAAGGGGAGTACCTTCACAATAAAATTGCCCATTAATTCGTCTCAACCTAAAAAAATCTTTAATGATTCTTTTGTCTCAAGGGATAGCAGAATAATACAGGCTACGGAAATTGAATTTTCGGATATTTATTTCTAACTTATACAGATAACTTGACATATTTATCTTTAGAAGGTAAAATTTTATTGTGCACTAGGGGAGCTGTTAAGGCTGAGATGAATTTATTCAGACCCTTGAACCTGCACTGGGTAATGCCAGCGAAGGGAAGTGAGAAGTAATATGAGACTTAATCTATCTTAGATTAGTTATTAGATTATTAGCTCTTTTCGAAGTGGTATTATCACTACTGCTTTGAAAGGAGTTTTTTTATGCAATTTTCTGAAAGATTATTTTTAAAAGGAAAACCTATATGGAATTCTTGTTTAGAACATCCATTTTTAAATGAGCTAAGCCAAGGTATACTTCCAGAGGACAAGTTTTGTTTTTATATAAAACAAGATTCTGTTTATTTAATAGACTATATAAAATTATTTGCTTTAGGAATGGTTAAATCTAGTTCACTTAAAGATATGCAAGCTTTTTCAAAATGTGCGCATACTATAGTAAATATTGAGATGGATGGTCATATCGAGTTTGCTAAAAAATTTAGTATAACAAAAGAAGATCTAGAAAGCACGGAACCAAACTCCAGTAATCTATCTTATACTAAATTCATGCTGCAAGTATCAACAGAAGGTGGTCTTCCAGAACTTACGGCTGCTTTGCTTCCATGTATGTGGAGCTATGCTTATATAGGTAAAGCTTTAAGCAACAATAAAAAAGCATTAGCTCATCCTCTTTATAGGGAATGGATAATGACATATGCAAGTGAAGAGTATAACAGTGAAAATAATTGGTGTATAGATCTTATGAATAGAATATCAGAAGGATTGCCTGAAAGGGAATTACTAAAATTAGAAGAAATTTTTGTATTGTCCTCTAAATATGAATACATGTTTTGGGATTCATGTTATAAAAAAGAAAGTTGGAGCATTTAGATGAAAGCCTTAGAAATAGAAAATCTAACCTTTAAATATAATGATACAAATAAGCTAATCCTAGAGGATTTATCTTTTAGTATTAATAAAAATGAATTTATAACAATAATAGCCCCTAGTGGTACAGGCAAAAGTACTCTTTTTAGACTTATTTTAGGCCTTCTAAAACCTAACAGTGGCGCAATAAGAGTTAGTGATATCAAAGGAAAAAATATAATAGGATACATGCCGCAAAAGGATTCTTTAATGCCTTGGAGAACAATCTTAGATAATGCTGCTATAGGTTTAGAACTAAATGGACTTAGTAAAAAAGAAGCTAGAAAGAAAGTTTCTACATATTTTGAGAGCTTTAACTTAAGAGGCACAGAAAATCTATATCCTCATGAATTATCTGGTGGTATGAGACAAAGAGCTTCTTTTTTAAGAGCTATCGTTAATAATCCTTCATTACTTCTTCTTGATGAACCATTTTCTTCATTAGATGCTCTAACAAGGAGAAAAATGCAAACTTGGTTACTAGATCTATGTCAAAAAGAGAAAAATACTGTTTTTATGATAACACATGATATAGATGAAGCCTTACTTTTGTCAGATAGAATACTAATATGTACAGAGCTTCCATATAAAAATTTAAAATCCATAGATGTAACATTACCTAGACCAAGGAATTATGATACAACTCTGACTCAAGACTTCATAGCTTTAAAAAAACAAATTTTAAATATTTTAGATAGTTTTGAAAACATTAAGGAGGAGTTTTAAAATGAATATTTTTAAGAAAACTTTCCTCCCTTTGATTATTGGAACCTCTATACTCTTAGCTTGGGAGTTTTTAGTACCGTTTTTTGATATACCAAACTTTATTTTACCACGATTCTCAAAGGTAATAGAAGCTTTATGGAATCAAAAGGAGATATTATATAAGCATTCATTAGTAACTTTAGGAGAAGCATTATTAGGTCTTAGTATATCAGTAATAATAGGTGTATTGTGTGCTTTTTCTATATATTCTTCTAAAAGTATCAGTAAAATATTATATCCTATTATTGTGGTTTCTCAAACTATTCCTATTATAGCCTTATCGCCAATTATGGTAATGTGGTTTGGATATAGTATATGGTCAAAGGTTTCGGTTGTTATTTTATTTTGTTTTTTCCCAATTGTAGTTAGTACCTTAGATGGACTAAACAGTGTAGACAAAGATTTAGAAGATGTCTTAAAAGCATTGGGGGGAAGCAAAACCCAAATATTTATAAAACTTCACATGAATTCAGTACTACCAAACTTTCTAAGTAGTTTTAAAATATCAGCAACATACAGTATTGCTGGTGCCAGTATAGGAGAGTGGTTAGGTTCTGATAAGGGACTTGGAATTTATGTAAAAAGAGTAGCCGGCATGCTTCAATCGGATGCAGTTTTTGCTGGTATTTTGGTTTTATCCTTTTTAGGATTGTTTTTGTTTTCAATTGGTCTTTTATTGGAAAAAATTTTATTAAAATATAGAAGAGGAATAAAGGAGAATACTTATGAAATTAAAAAAATTTAGTCTTATTTTATGCTTAATCATGTTAGTAAGCTTTACGTTATTGTCTTGCACTAAAAAAGATTCAGAAAAAAATGTTGATAACTTAACTGAAATGAACATACTTCTAGATTGGTATCCAAACGCAGTTCATTCTTTCCTATATGCTGCAGAAGAGCAGGGATACTTTAAAGAAGCTGGCTTAAAAGTTAATTTAATAACTCCAGCTGGTACAGAAGACGGTATTAAGCTAGTAGCTACTAATAAAGCTGATTTAGCTATAAGCTATCCAAAACAAGTTATTTTATCTAGAGGAGAAGGAATCCCTGTTAAATCTGTTGGAGCAATTGTTAGAAGTTCTCTAAATCAACTTATGGTTCGTAAAGATTCTGGAATTAAAACTTTAAAAGATTTAGAAGGTAAAAAGATAGGTTTTCCTTCTTTTGAAATTGATAAAGAGACCATTAAAGAAATGGTTAAAAAGGCTGGAGGCGATCCTTCTAAAATAGATTTTGTAGATGTTGGCTATGATTTAATGGCATCTATGCAAACTAAAAGAGTAGATGGAATTATAGGCGGATATATTAACCATGAAAAGATACTTTTAGAAAAAGAAGGTATAGAACTTTTAACTTTTAATCCAGTAGATTATGATGTCCCTAATAACTATGAATTAGTATTTATTGCAAGTGATGATGCTTTAGATAAAAATAAGGATAATATCGAAGCCTTCCTAAAGGCTGCAAAAAAAGGATATGACTATACAGTAGCTAATCCTAGCAAAGCATTAGATTTAGTTCTTAAAATTCAAAATGAAAGTTTTCCATTAGAAGCGGATATAGAAAAACAAAGCTTAGATATATTAATGCCTTTAATGGAAGATAAGTCAGGTAGTTTCTTAACTCAAGATGAGGAAAATTGGAAAAATAATATTAAATGGTTAAAGGATAAGGGATTGCTTAAAGGTACAGTAAACCCTAAAGATGTATATTCAGAATTGACTAACTAAAAAGTAAGAGATAGTTGAGCTATAAGTTTCAACTATCTCTTATATATTTCACATAAACTTTACATAGTTATCACATTCGTGAAACATCTTAATGATTTAATATATATGTACGTGAGTAATATTTTTTATGATCCCCCTCATAAATATATATTAATAAAAAGCAATTAGAAACAATAACTAATTGCTTTTTATATTTTGAAAATAAAATAATATAAATTATGTTATAATTAATGTAAAAGATTACTTAAAAGGAGATTTACTATGGGATTTTCAAAAGAGTTTTTATGGGGTGGAGCAACTGCTGCTAATCAATATGAAGGCGGTTATTATTCTGATGGTAGAGGTTTGGCTACCTCTGATGTTATAACTGAAGGTGATTTACACACTCCAAGAAGAATTACATTTAAACTTGAAGATGGAACTACTTCTTCTGTTCCACGATTTGAAGCTTTACCACCAGGAGCTATTGGTTATATTGACAAAGACTTTTATTATCCAAGCCATGTAGCAACAGACTTCTATCATCATTATAAAGAAGATATTAAGCTACTTGCAGAAATGGGTTTTAAATGTTTTAGAATGTCTATAAGTTGGACAAGAATTTTTCCTAATGGAAATGAAGCTGAAGCAAATGAAAAAGGATTAAAATTTTATGATGAAGTATTTGATGAATGTTTAAAATATGGCATTGAACCTGTGGTTACTATATGTCATTTTGACATTCCTAAATACCTAGCTGACAAAATGGATGGATGGTTAGATAGAAGAGTTGTAGACTACTTTGTAACCTATTCAGAAACTTTATTTAAACGTTATAAAAATAAAGTTAAGTACTGGATGACTTTTAATGAAATCAATTTATTAAATGGATATACAACATTAGGCACTAGAAATACGGATGAGCAAACTCGTTTTCAAGCAATTCATCATGCATTTATAGCTAGTGCTAAGGTTGTGAAATTAGGACATGAAATAAATCCTGATTTTAAAATTGGAATGATGCTAGCTTATATATTGTCATATGCAGAAACCTGTAATCCTCTAGATGTTCAAGAAGATATTGCTGGCTCTAGAGATCTTAAATATTTCTTTAGTGATGTACAATGTAGAGGCTATTATCCTTCTTATAAACTAAAGGAATTTGAAAGAAAAGGTATTATTATAAAAAAAGAACCTGGAGATGATGAGATACTTAAGGAGGGAACCGTTGATTATTTAGCTTTTAGTTATTATAACTCTCATGTATCTTCTTCTAATAAAGATTTAGAGACTACTGAAGGAAACATATTTAGAGTAGTTAAAAATAAGTATCTTAAAGAATCAGAGTGGGGCTGGCCTATAGATCCAGTTGGAATAAGAGTTTCTCTAAATTATTTATATGATAGATATCAGCTTCCTTTATTTATTGTTGAAAATGGTTTAGGTGCTACAGATGTAGTTGAAGCTGATGGTTCAATAAATGATGATTACAGAATCAAGTATTTAAAAGAACATATAGAAGAAATGAAAAAAGCTGTTGAAATTGATGGCGTTGACTTAATGGGATACACACCTTGGGGTTGTATCGACCTAGTATCAGCTGGAACTGGTGAAATGAAAAAACGTTATGGGTTTGTTTATGTTGATATGGACGATAGGGGAAACGGAACTCTTAAACGTAGTAAAAAGAAATCCTTTGGATGGTATAAAAAAGTAATTGCATCAAATGGTGAAGATTTAGAAATGATTTAATCTAAAGTAGGATTTATTCCTACTTTTTTCTATTTTCATATATGTTATAATTAACTCTAAGAGGAAGTGATTAATTAATGATTTCTTTATTAGAAAAATCCATAATTATTGCTACAAAAGCTCATAGTGGCCAATTTGACAAAGGGGGAAGTCCTTACATTTTGCATCCTTTAAGGGTAATGCTTTCTTTAGATAATGATGAGGATAGAATCGTCGGAATACTTCACGATGTATTAGAAGATACGAGTATAACTTTACAACATTTAGAGGATAATGGGTTTCTCGGTGAAATAGAAATTCTTGATGCATTAGTTAGCATCACAAGGAAATCAAATGAGTCTTATAAGGACTTCATATTAAGAGTTAAATTAAATCCTATAGCTCTTAGAGTAAAATTAGCTGATCTTAGAGACAATATGAATATCTCAAGAATTAATAATCCAACTGAAAAGGATTTTGCAAGAATAGAAAAATATAAAAAAGCATATAAGCTTTTAACTGATTAAACTAAAATATTAATTGAACATTCCTAAATATTATTTTTACAAGAATTTAATTTATTATTCTCGCTTTGATTCTATATCTTTTGTTATAATAATTAGATAAAGATGTAAAATTTAATATTAGGAGGAAATTATGAAGCTACTTTATAGAATTCTATTTATATTACATTTAATCATTGGAATTGGCGCTATGTTTGGTGGACTAGCTGCTATTACCAATCCTAATAATCCAGTTGGAGTACCAACTTCAATTCTTAAAAACTCTCCTTTTTCTAACTTTTTGATACCTGGCATAATCTTATTTACAGTTATTGGTCTTGGAAATCTTTTAAGTGCATTAACTCTTTCTTTAAAGTCTAATTATCAAGGATATATAAGCAGTACTTTTAGCTGGGCTTTAGTTATTTGGATTATTGTACAGTGCATTATGCTTGGAGATATTGTTTTCTTACATGTTCTATTTTTTACACTAGGATTAATCCAGGCCATTTTATCAGCCATTATACTATTTAATAAAAATCAATTCCCAGCTAATATAATTAATAACTTTTTATCAAAATAATTTGCTTAAATCTAGTGTTTATTAAAAACAACTGATAAAATTTATTGGTTGTTTTTATTTGCTTATATATTAAGCATTAAAATCCTTTACATCCATCTGAATATATTGGTAAAATAGTAAAGATGAAATAAAATAACAAGGAGGGTAAAATAATGAAAAATATTAATATTGGTAATGGAAAAGTTCAAGGCTCAGAGATTGCTCTTGGATGCATGAGAATGGGTGCACTTAATAAAGATGAAGCAGAGAAAGTAATTAAAACCTCACTTGAAGAAGGAATAAACTTTTTTGATCATGCGGATATATATGCAGGTGGGAAATCAGAAGAAATTTTTTCGGAGGCTATTAATTTAACCTCTGATTTAAGAGAAAAAATCATACTTCAAACGAAATGTGGTATTGTTCCAGGAAAAATGTTTGATTTTTCTAAAGAACATATATTAAATTCTGTAGATGGAAGTCTTAAAAGACTTAAAACCGATTATGTAGATACTTTGCTTTTACATCGTCCAGATACTTTAATGGAACCTGAAGAGGTTGCTGAAGCTTTTTCAAAATTAAAAGAGAGTGGTAAGGTTAAACACTTTGGTGTGAGTAATCAAAATCCAATGCAAATAGAATTACTTAACAAATATTTAGGTGACAATTCTATAATAATCAACCAACTTCAATTCAGCATAATGCATACTGGAATGATTGATTCCGGAATAAACGTTAATATGAAAGTAAATAATTCTATAGACAGAGATGGAAGTATATTAGAATATTGTAGGCTTAAAGATATAACAATCCAAGCCTGGTCCCCTTATCAATACGGATTTTTTGAAGGTGTCTTTTTAGGAAATGAAAAATTCCCTGAACTAAATGATGCTATTGATGAATTAGCTGAGAAAAAAGGAGTAACCAATACGGCTATTGCTACTGCTTGGATTCTAAGACATCCAGCTAAAATACAAACTGTTGTTGGTAGTATGAATTCATCAAGAATAAAAGATATATGTAAGGCATCCAGAATAGAATTAACAAGAGAAGAGTGGTATAAAATCTATTTAGCTGCTGGAAATAAGTTACCTTAATAAATTATAATAACCTCTTAGTTTAAAACTATGAGGTTATTATAATTTACTTTACATAAATCCCAATTGTTAACAAGAAAGTAAAAAATTCATATACTAGTATTAATAAATAAATCAACAAGCAGATTGTTTTTAGCTCTGCGAGCTTCTACAGCAATAAGATTCAATGAATTTAATGAAGCTCTGCGAGCTTCTACAGCAATAAGGTGTATAAATAATTCATATTATGGGGATGATTATGAAATAATATGAAAAGGAGATTTATTATGAGTAATATAGAGAAAGTATTAGAAAATGAAATCGAAGAATTAAAAAAAAGTTTATATAATTCTAATGATAGATTAAAAATTCATTATGAAATCGAAGAAAAAAAACAAGAGTTGATTACCCTAAAGTCTGAAGGTAATATCTGTTGCAAATAAAATTTTATCTATCTTTCATTAAAGTCATTTAATCTTCTGGGATCAGTATATTATAATATTATTTGGTAAATTGATTAAATTTTGCATATTACTATAATATAATAAGACACTTACTTTTATACAGTTAATATGCTATACTGAAACTAGGTGGTGATTTAATATGGAAAAATACCATATGTGTCCCAAATTTGAAAATGCTTTTGAATTATTGGGGAAAAGATGGACTGGGTTAATTATTCGAACCTTAATGAGTGGTCAAAAAAGATTTTCTGATATTGCAGATGCAATTCCTAATATGAGTGCTAGAATGCTTACAGAACGTTTTAAGGAGTTAGAAAAGGAAGGAATAATTACCAGAAAAGTTTATCCTGAAATTCCTGTTCGTATAGAATACGAACTATCAGAAAAAGGTAAAGAATTAGAAGCTACTATGGATGAAATTCAAAAATGGGCAGAAAAATGGAACTAAGTTTTTTTAATGATGTAAATATAAGATAAAAGATATTCTTAAAATTAAAGAATATCTTTTATTTTTTTATTTTCGAGAATTACTATTGACTAATAATTAACCTTATGGGATAATAAATATAAAGATACTTACTTATAGTAACTAAATACTTATAATAAAGTTAGTGATTAATTGTTTATTTATAGATATTTGAGTATTATTTTATAATTAAATGTTTAAACTAAGGAGAGATTTTCATGATAAAAAAAATTGAAAATAAAAATATGGGTAGAAGTAATCTTGGTTGGCTTCAAAGTATTTTCCACTTCTCTTTTGCAGAATATTATAATCCTAAGAACATGAATTTTGGTTCTTTGAGAGTATTGAATGACGATCTTGTAAAAACTAATACAGGATTTCCAACACATCCTCATAAAGATATGGAAATAGTATCTTATGTGGTAAAAGGAGCTCTTACTCATGGCGATAGTATGGGAAATGAAAATACTTTAACTCGTGGGCAGGTTCAGTATATGAGTGCTGGTACTGGAGTATATCATAGTGAATATAATCTAGGCGATGATACATTAAGATTTCTTCAAGTATGGATATTACCTGATAACACAGGATATAAACCCAATTATGGCGATTACAGATTCACTTGGGAGGAAAGAAAAAATAAATGGCTTCACATGGTATCTAGTAAGTCTGGAAATGCACCTATAAAAATCAATCAAGATTTCAATATTTATTCTATAGAATTAGATAAAAATGAAGAAATTGATTTTCCTGTAAATAAAGGAAGGCAAGCATATATACTTCAAGTTGAGGGTAGTTCTAGTATAAATGAATTACTTCTAAATGAAAGAGATGCGGCTGAAGTAGTTGAAGAAAATATATATATCAAAGCAAAAAACACTTCTCATATTTTAGTTCTTGAGATGAAGAAAGACGAATAAAATTAGAAAATAATAATAATTTATATTATATTGGAGGTAATTTAAAATGGAAAAGAATTTTTATGATGTAGTTAAAGGAAGAAGATCTTATTATGGAATAGGTAAAGAGGTTGTAGTATCTCATGATAAAATACAAGAAATTGTAGAACATGCCGTAAAATATGTTCCATCGGCATTTAATTCTCAAACTACTAGAGTATTAGTACTTTTAGATAATGCTCATGATGATTTATGGAATTTAACAATGGAAGCTTTAAGAAAAGTAGTTCCTGCAGATCAGTTTAGCTCCACTGAAGATAAAATCAACTCTTTTAAAGCTGGATATGGAACACTTTTATTCTTTGAAGATAACAGCATTGTTGAATCTCTGCAACAACAATTTGCTCTATATAAGGATAATTTCCCTGTATGGTCTCAACAAACAAGCGGTATGCATCAATTTGCTATATGGTCTGCTTTAGAAGCTGAGGGTTTAGGAGCATCCCTACAACACTATAATGAACTTATAGAACAAGATGTTAAGTCAAAATGGAGTGTACCAAATAGTTGGAAACTAATCGCTCAAATGCCTTTTGGAAACCCAACAACAGAACCTGGTGAAAAAGAATACAAACCACTAAAAGATAGAGTTAAAATTTTTAAATAATACAAAATTTAAATCGTAAGATTCAATTCTTACGATTTTTTTATATTTCTAATTCACAGTTTCTTCTCTTTATTCATATTTATAATTACTATCGATATAATTTTTATAGAGAGGAGTAATAAAATGCCTGTAAGTAAAAAAAGAAAGAAGCTAGGTAAGAAAAAAACAGATTACAATAAAAATAAAATAAATAAAGTAATTAAAAATTACAGCAAATTATTAGATAATTACATTCCATTATTAATAGATTTACCTGTAATAGAGCAAACCCCTTATACTTTAAGCAAGCTACATGGACTTGGAGAATTAACTTTAAGCTCACCTCAACTGTCTGCAGTTGTAAAACCTTTAATTAATAATAAATCTTTAGATTTTGAAACTATTCAAAGCAATCTTAAAATTAGAACAATCTTAATGCTGTCAATTCATATACTTTTAGATATAATGCCAGATGATATTGAAGAAAATAACTTTATAGATAAACTAAAATATTATTATTCATTAGTAGATACTTTCTATAAATTAGATTCAATACCGTTTACCAAAAACCCTGAAAATACTACTTTTTTTATAAAAGATTTATATTTATCTAAATAGGATAGTTTACGTAGAGAAATAGACTTATTTGGTTTTAAGTTTATTTCTCTTAACTTTTATTTCTATTACTATTAACATTATTAATGGAATTATTATTTGAAACGGGAAGGCATAATATTTATATATTTTTGTTGCCCAATAGCTCATTTCCATTATGCTATCATAAACAAAATAAGCTAAATAACTCATGATTAATCCTGTCTGTATTACAACTGACCTATAGTCTTTTAAGTTAAAAAGCTTAGCAATACCATTACTAGCGGCTAAAAGACATAAACTTATCTTTACAAAAATACCAGCTGCAAAAACTATGGATACTGAACCTTCAACTCTTTGAATAAAATCTCCAATATTAATTTTACTAACAGCTAGATATGCAGGGAAATATAAAGAACCTACTACACTTCCACCCAAAACAAATAAATTTCTAAGGGCAATTACTAATATAAATATACCTGCCATAACCACACTACTTATGTATATCTTATAAACTAAATTCTTTTTTTCTATACAATATAAAGCCCCCATAAAAGCTATACTTTCAGCGTATGGAAAAGATATAGTAGAAAATGCTCCATTCATTATAGGTCCCCATCCATTCTCTACCATAGGTTTAATGTTGCTAACATCTAAAATTGGTATAGTACAAATTTGTATTATAATTATTACAACTATACATGTTATAAATAGTACTTTTGAGGTTCTTGCAAGAACTTCTATTCCTGATTTAACTACCCATATGCATAAGATACCTATACACATCATAGGAACAAAAATAGGTGTTTCTGGCATAGCTAAAGTGTTCATAAACTCTCCAAAATTACGCATAACTAATGAACCAAGATGAAGAAAATACCAAATGTATAGAATTGTTAATATATTTCCCAATATCTTACCAAACAGTAATTCAAATATATCAAATATAGTTTTCCCCGGGAATGTAGTTGCTATTTTAGAGTAGGCAGAAACTATAATTATGGAGGCCAAAGTTGCTATAATTATAGCAATCCATGTATCCCTTTTAGCTTCAGGGGCTGCTCCTAAAATTAATGTGCTTCCCATTATAAACATAGTTAACATGCTAAAAGCTTCAACAAACGATATTGTCTCTTTTCTCATTAAAAACTCATTCCTTTATCTATAGTTTTCCTAAAAAAAATTTTACTAAACTTTCAATTGGTTTTGCAGGACTATATATAGGGATTTTTAATGCTAATAAAATTGCTATAATGAAGGAAATAAAACACATTACTGCACTTACATAAAAATCTCTTTTTTCTCCATTTTTAAATAAAGTAACTTGATCTACAAATACTATAATTATGTATATTATAATCACAATTGCTACCATGTTTAATCTCCCATTATAGGTTTTGAAGTAGTTGCACTATTTTTTATTTGTACCTTTGATATTACATCAACCTCTAAATTTTCAAAATTATATTCCCAATTACCTGATAATTCTTTCCAAACTTTAGGATAATCCTTATGTAATGTAATCCCAAATCCAAAAATGTCTGATTTATATTCTTTTTGTATCATATTTATGGAATTGTAAATACTTTCTTCAAGCATATTAGACAATTGCTTCTCAATGACTTCTTTTTCTTCATTTGTATAAAAAGGTTCCTTTGCTTGATACTCTGCAATTGATACAACAGTATCTGTAAGAACTTGGATTATCATCTTGTCATCGTCTAATTTATATTTTGTTTTTGTACGATTTTTAAAAATCTCAAAGGAAATAGGCTCTGAAGTGTTTCTACCTAATACTAATATTCCTGTATTCACTTCATCTGTTGCAAATAATATATACTTAGCTATATTTCTATCAACCATCCCTATAAGCTTATCATCTTTAATTATTCCCATGCCTTCAATTCTTGGCACTTCTTTTTCTCCGCTTTTATCTATAAATATCAATGGAAGTGATGTATCTGCCTCTTTTTGTTTCAAAATATCAAGAAAATCCCATAAATCTACTTTAGGAGTAGTTGAAACGCTTTTTTCATTTTGTATTACTTTTGCTAAATCAAAAGAAACTATCGTATTTTCATTTCTTTTAGTCATAAGTACTTCTTTAGCAGTTTTTTCTTTTGATATTAATAAATATATATCAGTTCTAGTTTCTGCATCCCTAATGTACCAGTCAATAGCTTTGCTTAAGCCGTCTTTAGCTAATTCCTTACTTATAATTACAATCTTAGCATGTGAAAAATAAAGCCTTCTACTTGAAACTGAAATCATATTCCGAATAATATCAAACAAACTATCTCCACAAAGAGTTATATATTCTGAATTATTAGATATATCATTTCCTTTTTTTATATTAACTATCTCAATCGTAACCTCATATTTACCATCAAGTTCATTTCTATCTATTGCTATACCTGCTACCACTGAGAGATTGTTAATTTCCCTATAATTCCAACAACCAGTAAAAAGATATGCACTTATTATAATCATAACTATAGATTTAATTTTTCTTTTATTTTTCATCTCTAGTACCTATCTTTTTTCCCTTTAATGTAGTTTTAACTGAAACTTTATAAGAGTTTAAATTAAGATACCACCATGGACTACGTATAAAAGTGTCTTTGATATTTTCCATTTTTATAGTTCCAACCTTTAGCATGTATGGAACTCCAAAAGAGCTTAATCCCATTGTGTATATCAAAACACCAATAATTCCAAATACAATCCCATACAGTCCCATAATCGAAGCTAAAAATAAAAATATGAACCTTAAAAATAAGTTTACGCCTTTCATTTTTATATTTAAAAGTGCAACTATACCTGTTAATCCAACAACAATTACTATAGGAGCACTAACAATTCTGGCTTCTACTGCCGCTTGCCCTAAAACTAGAGCTCCAACAATACTAACCGCCTGCCCCATATCAGATGGAATCCTTGTTCCTGCCTCTCTAAGTATTTCGAATATTATTAACATAGCTAAGGCTTCTACTATTGTTGGAAAGGGTACACTTTCTCTAGCAGAGGATATTCCTAAAAGTAGAGGAGTGGGTAACATTTCTTGATTATAATTTACTAGAGCAACATATAACGAAGGTACACTAACTGAGAAGAAAAAGCTCAATATCCTTAACAATCTATTAAAAGATGTGAAGAAAAAATTAGCATAATAATCTTCATTAACTTGAAAATACTCCATAAATAGAAATGGCAATGTTAAAGCAAATGGTGTTCCATCTACAAGCAAAGCAACTCTTCCTTCGAGTACCTTGCCTACAATAACATCTGGACGCTCAGAGCTTCCAATTGTCTCGAAAGGAGATAGTGGATTATCTGTTATCATTTCTTGAATATACTCAGAATCTAATACTCCGTTTATATCTATTTTATCTAGTCTAGAATTTAACTCATCTAAAATTTTTTGTGGAGCTAATCCTTCTATGTAGCATATGCATATTCTTGTATTTGTTTCACTACCAGCTTCCCTAAACTGAAATCTTAATTTAGGATTTCTAACTTTTCGTCTTATTAAAGATATATTTGTTATTAGTGATTCTGTAAAGCCTTCCTTTGGTCCTCTTAATGTTTTTTCAGTACTAGGCTCAGTTATATTTCTCATCTTCCAACCCTTAGTATTGATTACCATACAATCAGAAAAACCTTCCAAAAATACAAGGGTATCTCCAAGTGTTATTGCTTCTATAATTTTTTGAATATCATTTGTTATTTCAATATAAGTAGATATTATTATTTCATTTTGTATTAAATCAAACAAGTTTTTGTCACTATCAAAATCTGAAAAATTACAATTCATAATAGGTTCAATTACTGTTGCACTAATAAAGCTATTATCTATCATCCCCTCAAAATATATAACACAACATTGTAATTCTCTATTAAATCTATTTTTAATAGTTCTAACTTTAAATGTACCATCGTCCATAAAAATATCAGAAAATAACTTCATGTTATGTTGTATAGATTTTGTTAAACTTGATTCTTTAGAATTAAACTTCGTTTTTTTACTTTGCTTAACCATTACATCACCCAATAATTTTATTATCTAAATTAATATGATTTTATAATTTCCTATACAACAAAAAAATATCCTAAAATAGAAGTGTTTTTTCTATTTTAGGATATATTAACTAACTATTAGGTATTTTTAGTTCTTTTTTTCCTGTTACCGAACTCTTTTCATCCATTTTAAAAGTTGATTGAGCCTCTTCATTTACAAAATATATATTTCCGTCAACTTTTGCATCAACAAGCTCAAAGTTTTTTGAAGCTACATATAAATCTCCTTTGAAAGTACCGCTCTGTATTCTAGCATTTAAACTATTTATAGCTAATTTAGGTGCTGTAAGAGTATATCTAGCAGTAACTTTCTTATTAGCATCTTGAGCATAAAGAGCTAGTTTACGTTGGTATGTTTCATTTCCTTGTTCATCTTTTTTACCATTTTTAAAATCACCTTCTAATGCTATATCATGATCAATAGTTAAATCATTAAGAATAGCAATAATCCATGTTCCATCCTTACTTATTGCTTTATCAAAATCTTCTTCCTTATTAACTATTGAAGGAGTTGTTACTACATCTGTAGTTTCATCCTTTTTAGTATCTTCAGTTTTCGTGTCTTTAGTTGTATCTGTATTAGCTTTACCACATCCCGCCAATATAGATAAACTTAATACCAATGTTGCAATAATACTTAATATCTTTTTCACTATAATTTCCTCCTCATATTTATATTTATTAATCCTTATTAGGCTTTACTGCCCTAATATTGTGTGAATATGAAACCAGCATTATACATTCTTTTTTATTCTTTAGATATTTGTTACGGAAGTTCTTTAAAAAAATTCTTAAACTCATTACATTTTAATACTAATTTAACAATTATCCTAAAGCCGTGATTTAATCAAAAGCATATTATAGCTATATTTGGTAATTTAATACAATTAAAATTATTAAAAAAATTTGTTTTATAAAACACATAATTTGTGTCATTTACGACACCTGAGAATATAATGTAATATAAATAGCTAATGACAAAATTCGATAAAAACTCTTTTATTTTATCGAGACATTATTTTATATGAGGAGTGAAATAATTATGGCATGTAATACAAATCAATGTTATAGAAGTCAATATACTCAAAGAGGAAAATGTCAGCCTAAAAAACCTGAATGCAAAAGATTAATCCAAACTCCAGTTGTTATAGGTTGGGGTGAAAAACAAGAATTAGTTATAGCAGATTTATTAATATCCCCACCAAGTCCATCTGTTTTCCGCATAATAGGCGTTGATGAATTTGTTGTTATAACAAGCACAAAGTTAATACCAATTTGCAGCAAAAAAGGTGAACATTCTGCAAAAGTAATCGTTGATGGATATATAGATAAAAACATCAACTATAAAACTATAACAGATTTCACTGCAGCTGATATAAACGGTCCAGTATATCACTTTACAACAAGAATACCTTTTAGTACTTTTGTGGAAGTAAAAACATGTGAACCTGTAAGTGATTATTCTGATGCTTACGGAGCAAACTGCAACAAATGCCATCACAGAGAGCATTATGACGTAGAGATATTGGATGCATTTGTTGAAGGAACATCAGATGAATTATTGGATCCAAATCCAGTAGCTGCAGGTGCTCCTGAATGGGCTGTAACCTATAACAGAATTCTTGAAAGAGTTCTTGTTCGTGTAGAATTAAAAATCACAAAAGATTCCCATTTATCAATATAATTGTTTAATACTATTTTTAGGTAGTCTTCGGACTACCTTTATTTTTTAAAATCTCGTATTTTTACAAAGAAATAGCATATTATTTAATAGTTATTTATAAAAAGGAATGGTGAGTATGTATAATTATAGATATCCTATAGATAATTTTGATTTAAAAAAGCCTGGCAATATATTAAAAGTAATGGGTGAGGGCATTGTAAATGTAAAGCCTGATATAGCTCAGGTAGTTATAGGCGTTATAACAGAGAACGTAAAGTTAAAAGAATCTCAGAATGAAAATACTCGAATAGTCAACGGAATAATTTCATCACTAACTAACATGGGAATTAAATCTAGTGATATGCAAACTACAAATTACACTGTAAGAATAAAAAACGACTATGTAGATGGAAAAGAAATCTTTAGAGGCTACGAAGTAAGTAACTATTTAAAAATTTCAGTTACCGACATAGATTCTGTAGGTGAGGTTATAGATGTTTCTGTAGATAAAGGGGCTAATTTTATAGATAAAATTAATTTTGTTATTTCTGATACAACAAAATACTACAATCAAGCTTTGAAACTAGCTATTGAAGATGCTCAAAATAAAGCTATTATAATGTCTAGTAAACTAAAAGCAAAAGTTAATATATTACCACTAAAAATAGTCGAAAAGACTCATATAAGTAACGAATTCTCACCATCATTAGCATTAAAAACATCAAATTCTACACCTATGGAAGCAGGGGAGACTTCTATACAAGCCATTATAGAAGCAGTATTTGTTTATATTTAAAGCCTTTGCAAAAGTATTTAGTTTATATTTACTAAATACTTTTGTTTATTTAATTTAGTATCTATGATAAAATCTACTTGTATTTAGCAATAATAATTTTACAAGGAGAGTAGTTAAATTGGATTCAAAAAAAGATATCAAAATTAAAGGAACCTTATCTCTTACTGATTACAGTGATCTTAATAAAATTTATATGCGTAATATTTTCAAAAGGATGGTAGCAATTGTATTTATATCATTTCTAGTTATGTATGGTATTTTATTTTATAAGAGATATGGCGTTACGTTTGTTGTTATAGCTTCTTTATTGGGTTCTGTATTCGTTTATATAGCAATATATATAGCTACAAGCATTAAAACAAAAAGAAGTTTTAAAAAGAATTCTTCAAATAAATTCAATTACATATACACTATAAATAAGAATGGAATACATGTTCAATCAGAGTCAGGTGGACGTCAGTATTATTGGAAGGATGTAACTGATTCTTTAAAATACAATAATTTATACATATTTTATGTAAGTAGATCTCAAAGCATATTAATTCCCGAAAGATTTTTTAAAGATCCAACTGAGCATGATACATTTAAAAATTTTCTTTTTGCTAACTTTGAAAATCCACAAATAGATTAATCAATAAGAGACCATTTTTTTGCTGAAAGTGGTCTTTTAATTATTTTCTATGAGAATAAATTTAACTAATTTAGTTAAAATTATTTTTGGAGGTGATTTTATATGGATGGAAATATAGAATTATTAAATTATATCTATCAAAATTCTGAAATGGGAAAAGATACATTAACTCAGCTAATAAAGATGACTACAGATGAAAATTTTAAAAACAACCTAAAGTCTCAATTAAATGAATATAATAGTATCTTTAATGAAGCAGATGAAAAATTAAAATCTAATAACAAAGAATCAAAGAGCATAGGTACATTAACTAAAGTTTCTACTTATATATCTATAAACTTTAATACCTTAATAAACAAAACTCCTTCACATATGGCAGAGATGTTAATCCAAGGTAGTACTATGGGCATAATTGATATAACTAAAAAAATTAAAGAGTATAAGAGTCAAGATCAAACAATATTAGGTTTAGCTAACAAGTTACTACAATTTGAGCAAAAAAATATTGATGAGTTAAAAAAAATTTTATAAAAATTCTAAAGCTATGCAAATAGTTTATTGCATAGCTTTTTGAATAAAATATTGATCATGGGTCCCAAACCCGCATGAACACTATATATAGTTATATAGTTATCTATATATATTCCTCGAAATTGAAAGATCACTTTAATCTAGTACAAAATTAAAATATTTGATAAACGAGGTAGGTATTTTGAATTTAGAATTAGAAGTTAATGGCATTAAGTATAATATTACTTATTCAGAAAGTGAAATAAAGAAAATATTTATTCCTTTATTGAATAAATTAATATCCATAAGGAGACAACGTAATAATCGTATTATAGTGTTTCTAGCTGCACCACCAGCTACAGGTAAATCTACATTGGCTTTGTTTTTAGAGCAGTTGAGTAAAAAGTTAACGGATTTTTTTTATGTGCAAGCTTTATCTTTAGATGGGTTTCATTATACTAATAGCTATTTGAAAAATCATAGAGCTACTATTAACAGCAAAGAATATATTCTATATGATATAAAAGGGATGCCTGAAACTTTTGATTTTGAGAGTTTATATAAGACTATTAATACTCTTAAAAATAAAAATTTAAAATGGCCTATATATGATAGAACTTTACATGATCCAATATCCGATGCTATTGAAGTAACTTCAGATATTGTCATTATAGAAGGTAACTGGCTTTTACTTGCAGAAAATAAATGGGACAAACTAAAAGAATTATGTGATTATAGTATCTTCATTGAGGCAGCTGGTGACATATTAAAGGATAGATTAATTAAACGAAAATTAAAAGGAGGAAGTACATATAATCAAGCACTTGAATTCTACGAAAGAACTGACAGTAAAAATGTAAATAGAGTTATGGAACATAGATTAAGTTCTGATGTTACTATAAGACTCTTAGAATCAGGAGAATATTCTTTAAAAACAGATTTATGATAAAATTTTATAAAATTCTTATTTCACATAATAAAGTATAATATTAAAAGAAATTTAATTAAGTGCACAGTAATAAGGTGAGTGAATAATTTGGCAAAATAATCAAATAATAATTGTAATTATGAAAGGAGTAGTACTATGAAACATAATGATTTGCCAAATGCTCATAAATACCTAAAATCTTATTGGATAGATTCTACTGATACTACTAATTATCCATCACTTCAAGATGATATAAATGTTGATGTCGCTATTATTGGTGGCGGAATGGTTGGAATAACTGCAGGATATCTATTAAAAAATAAAGGAGTTAACTTTGCTATACTTGAAGCCAGTCAAATTGTTCAAGGAACTAGTGCCTTCACAACCGCAAAAGTGACTTCTCAACACAATCTTATATATGAAACTATTAAAAATTCCTCTGGCATAGAACACGCAAAACAATACGCAGACGCAAACCAATCTTCTATAAACTTTATTGAAGATACAATAAATCTTCATAAAATTGAATGTGATTTTGAAAGATTACCAGCATATGTATACACAAATGATGATTCATATATTAAGAAAATAGAAAATGAAGCAGAGATTGCCTCTAGTATTGGAATAGAGGCTAAAGTAACTAATTCCCTTCCTATAAATATTCCTATTAAAAATGCTCTAGTATTTGAAAACCAAGCCCAATTCCATCCTAGAAAATATCTTCTAGAGTTAGCTAACTATCTATCAAAGGAATGTAATTGTATTTTTGAAAATACAAGTGTTTTAGACATAGAAAAAGGGAACTCTATCATAATAACTACTAATGCAGGAAAAAAAGTAACTGCGTCTAAAGTTATAATATCCTCACATTTTCCATGTTATGATGGGTTGGGTTTGTATTTAGCAAGGCTTAGACCAGAGAGATCTTATATCGTAGCCGCTAATATAAAAGAAGCTTTTCCTAATGCCATGTTTATAAGCGCCGAAAAACCAACACGTTCTTTAAGATACCAAAATAACAAAGGAAAACAACTAATCCTAATAGGCGGAGATGGACATAAAGTCGCTCATGGAGAAAACTTCAGCACTCATTATTCTAATTTACAGAAATTTGCTCAAGATACCTTTAAAGTTGAAGATTTTTTATATAATTGGTCAGCCCAAGATTATATTACTCTGGATAAAATACCTTATGTTGGTAATCTATCTTTATCAGATAAAAACATATACGTGGCTACAGGTTTTGGAAAATGGGGTATGACAAATGGAACAGCTGCCGCTAGAATACTTGTAGATAAAATTCTATCAGAAAATAATCCTTGGGAAGAAGTGTATAATCCATCTAGATCACTAACTTTACGTGCATATAAAAACATCGTTACAGAAAACTTTGATGTTGCTAAAGAATTAGTTATGGGGAAATTAAAAGGTGGAGAAACTAAGGTTACTTTAAAAATAGGGGAAGGCAAGGTTGTTGATATAGATGGTAATAAATACGGTGCATACAAAGATGAAAATGAGGTGCTTCATCTAGTTGATATAACTTGCACACATTTAGGATGTGAATTAAAATGGAACGATGCAGAAAAATCTTGGGATTGTCCGTGTCACGGATCAAGATTTTCTTATGATGGAGAAATCTTAGAAGGTCCCGCTACCCACAAATTAAATCATTATAAAGAAGGTACCAATAAAATACATCCTAATTTTGTATAATTATTTTATTAATGTGATATGAATCATATTTATAAACTTTTTAAAGCATTATACTATTTCTTATAGAAATATGGAGGAAGTAGTATGCTTATAAATTTTATTAAACCAAAAAAGAAATCTGTTTCTAAGGAAGAACTTAAAGAAACAACTAAAGTCACAGAAAAAAAAGATAGTGATATAGTTACTTTTATAAAATCTATAAAAGCTTTATTAGAGAAAACTGTAAGTCAACATCATGTTGTAAATAACCAACATAACTCATTATCCAAACTTGCAGACAAGATAAAATTACATATGAGTAACTTATCTGGTTTAGCCGATAAAACAAATATATCAACTCAAAATCTTCATTCTGAAAGTAAGAATTTAGATATCACAACTAATGCTTCAGTGATTAAATCTAAAGAAGGAAAAATCGCTATTGAAGAGATGTCTAGCATAATAAAAACTCTTCAATTAGAAAACCAAAACAGTATGAGCAGTATAAATCAACTAGTGTCTAGATTCAACAAGGTTAATGAAATAGTTGGTTTAATAACTAACATAGCTACTCAAACTAATCTTTTGGCTCTTAATGCAGCTATAGAAGCAGCTAGAGCAGGCGAACATGGAAAAGGATTTTCTGTTGTTGCAGTTGAAATAAGAAAATTATCAGAAATGACTAAAAAAAGTACTACTGATATATCCCTTTTAATTGAAAGTATAAAAAGTGATACTAAAACGGTGTTAAACAACTCCTATAAATCTAGTTCCGTAATTCAAGAAGGTGTAAAAGCCTCTAATATTGCTGTAAATAAGGTTGATGAAAGTTTATCACATATATATTTAGTAGATGAAAGAGTAAAAGAGGTTATTAAAACTCTTAATTCTCAAATAACTAATATAGAGGATATGCATCTTGAAATTAATGATATTTACGATATTCTCAAAATAACTACTGATACTATACTAAATCATATAGATGAAGCTAGCTTAGTAGATTCTCAGCTTTTAGATATAAAGGAGAAGTTATCTTCTTATGAAATTAATATTGTAAAATAAATAACTACCACCTAAAGCTAGGTGGTAGTTATTTATTTTATGTCAACTATCTCATTTAAGCCATATTGAAATTTTTGTAACAATATCTTTTTATTTAAATAAATTATTAATAGAGTACTCTCTATGGAGGAAAAATGAAAGGTGAAAAAATAGATTGTATAGATTCAGGCACAAAATTTTGTCCTTGTCATTTAGCTGAAGCTGGGGAATGTATCTTATGTTCACAACTTCATGGTGAATGCTTTTGTGATTGTTTAAATTGGAAAGGAGTATGTATATATCAAGGATGGATAGCTAACGGAGAAAAAGCAAAAGAAGGAAGAAAAACTTATACTTGTAATATATTAGAGGCCGAACTTTACGAAAAAGACTTATTATATATAAAATTTTCTTTACCTGAGGATTTATCTTTAGATTTAATGAATCCAGGTAGTTATATATTCCTAAGAACTGATGAAAATTTCTATTTTGATGTTCCTATATCTATAATGAACTGCAATATAGATGATAATACTGCCTCTATATTAATTGAAGTAAGAGGAATTAAAACTAAGAGGTTATTAACTGCTAAAGCTAATGATCCGTTAGTTATTAGAGGCCCCTATTGGAATGGTGTATTTGGACTGAAAAATATAAAAAACACTGTAAATTCTAATTGTTTAATACTTGCCAGGGGTATAGGTATAGCTCCTATGATACCTGTTATAAAAGCACTTCAAAAACAAAATAATAACTTAAATATTATAATTGATAGAGCTCCTTATAAAGAAGTATATGTAGATGATTTATTATCGTCTTTGAATCTAAGCTATACGGAAGCTAACCTTCTGGAAACAGGAAAACTTACTGATAAATGTAAAACTATTATAAGAGATTCTATAGAAAAAGATAATGTTAATCTAATACATTGTGGTGGAGCGGATATACTTACTTTCAATGTTATGAATTTCTTAGATACTATAAAAGCAGCTGATGTTAGTTTATCTTGTTGCAATAATTCCAAGATGTGTTGTGGTGAAGGGGTTTGTGGAAGTTGTACTGCTCGTTTTGCAGGTCACGTAGTTAAAAGGCTATGCAAAGTACAATCAGATCCAAGAAATATTTTTGAAGGAAGGAGATTTATATGAAAGTTCTCGTTATTGGCGGTGGATGGGCTGGCTGTACAGCCCAGACTAAATACCTTCAAAAATTTCTAGACGAATCTTCTTAGTATCACTATCCCATACCACGTTTTTAATGATGGTAGATATCATTTTTTGTTGCTCTGATACTGGTAGAGTATCGAATGTATCTAGTATAGACTTAACCTGAGCATAAAAGGCTTCTTTATTATTTTTAGTATTCATAGATTCTAAATTCAATCTTTCAAGTTCTAATAATTTAAATTCTAAATTCTTATTTTCAGAATTAATATCTTCAACTTTATCTAATATGCTCTTAGCAATATCATCACTAGCAAGAGCCAATCTATTTAATAAGTTATCAATCATCTTCTTATTTTTAACTAAGTTTTTATTTAAGCTTTTAATCTGCGAATCATACTTAGACATATCAGAAGTATTAAACAAACTCTTATCAAGTTCTATATTGCTTAAAGATTCTAAAACCTTCTTTTCTACAAAATCAGCTCTCAAAAACTTAGAATTACATTCTGATCCATTTTTCCTACCGCTACATCTAAAGTATATGACAGTTGAGCCATCTTTTTTAGTTTTTCCTGGATAAACAAACATTCCAGATCCACATTTACATTTAACCAGGTGGGCCAAGAAAGTTTTATCACTTATTCTAGGCTTAGGATCACTAGCTTTTTCATTTAATTTCTCTTGAACATTTACCCATAGTTTAGAATCAATAATAGCTTTATGTTTGCTTACAGAAACTAGCTGATCTTTACTTTTAGTTTCTTTCTTACCGTCTTTTCTTTGTCTACGATTATATGGTAGATAACCATTACCGTTTATTTCACCATAAACACTGTAGCCTTGTAATTCAAGATATTTAGCTGATACATAATCAGACTCACAATAAACTGGATTTCTTAATATATTTAATATTGTCTTGTTAGGAACATTTAGAGCTTTCTGTATTTCATATATAGTTGATCCAGTAGAGTAGAGCTTAAACATTCTTTCTATCATTGGAGCTATAGCTTCATCTAATTCTAGGTACTTAGCTTTCTTACCATGCTGCTCAACCTCAACAACTCTATATCCAGTTGGGGGAGTTCCACCAGACCATCTACCCATTCTACCAAGGCTCTCCATGGAATCCTTAACCCTTTGCTTGATATTATCTCTTTCAAGAGCTGCCATACCTGCATACTGAAGCATTATCATCTGGCCAATAGTAGTAGTGGTATTAATATTTTCAGAAATACTTATAAATTGAACTCCATGTCTGCTTATCAAACTATAGGTATCCCAGAAGTCTAAAAGATTTCTAGACATACGATCTATTTTATAAACTGCAACAACATCAAATAACTTAGATTTAATCTTATTCATCATTCTTTGAAATGATGGTCTACTAGTATTTCCACCAGAAAAACCTTCATCCTCATAAATCTCAAAAGAGCATTCCTTACCCTCAAAATACTTTTTACATAACTCAATCTGAGACTCTATAGAAATTGATTGCTCTCTATAAACTGATTTTCTAGAGTAGATTGCTATCCTTAGCATGAAATCACCTCACATACTATATTATTTATTATGATAAAAGGGATTTTATGAAGCTTTATTTAAACATCTTTAAAACTCCAAAATTAGGATCAAAATAAACAATATAATTATCTTTTTTCAAAAGAAGGCCATATTTATTTCTATAATATTCGATGGCATCTCTTAAGAACTTTTCAGTTACATCTAAGTGGTTAGCCATCTCATAGAAATTTCTACAGCCTTTATTAAAAGCATTTATAATATCAATAATGCCAATAAGTTTTTCATAAGCCCAGTTACGAGCAACTTTCTCTTGTTTCTTATTTTCAATCTTAGACTGATCTGTTATATCCCCATAAGTATAAATATGATGGCCTAGCTCTTCTGCAAGAACACTAAGCTTTTGACTTTCAGTTAAATTACTATTTATCAAAACCTTAGAGTCAGAGTAGTAGCCACATTCTTCATCATCACCAAAGTCAATTTCCTTAACACTTACACCTAAAGATTCAGCCTTAATCAAAAATTCTTCGTACTTTGTCATGTAATCTCCTCCTTGCGATTACTTTTCCTCATCCATTTGCTTAAATATTTCCTTAGCTTTTTCCATTCTTTCTTTAGCTTTATCTGGATCAAGTCCATCATCATGAGCAGCGAAAGTAGTTATAGTATTTTCATCTATATATTTAGATATTTCAGTTAGCTCAGAAACTCTTTTATTAGCTTCTTTTTTACCTAAGTCGTTTAGCTTATTAAAATTGTTAACTAGTATTGTTGTTTTTTCATCTAGATCTTTCATATTTATAGTTTTACTTTCGATAAATCCATTTGCTAATTTATCAGCACTAATATTCAATTCATCACATATCCTTAAAATATTGATAATATTAGCTTTATCTACACCACGTTTCAATATTGTGTCTAGTGTAGAGTATGGCATTTCTATCTTTAAAGTAAACTCTCTTAAACTTTTGTATCTACTTAAAATTAATTCTTTTAAAGACTCTTCAACATTTTCCATTTTTAATACACCTCCTAAAGATATAGTAAATCAATATTTTCGATTTTTCAATAATGAAAATGAAAAAAACATTATTTTTTTCGTTTTTTCGTTAATATATAATTGACATTAACGCAAATACGTATATAATGTAATTATAGTTAACGGATTTTCGTTAATAATTTTAGGAGGTGATTATTTTGTTTAGCAATTTAGAAGCAGAATTAAGAAGAAAAAATATAAAAAGAAAAGACTTGGCTAAGAAATTAAATCTTACAATTGGAACCATATCATTAAAGCTTAATGGAAAGTCTCCTATAACTTTATCTGAAGCTAAAGAAATAAAAAGTGTTTTAAAAGTTGATATTCCACTTGAAATTCTATTCCATCAATCTGATATAGATTTAAGACATTAATTTATATGAAAGGGGAGTGAAGAGGTGGAAAACTACCTAAAATTAGAGTCTATATATGCTGAACTTAATAGTTTTACTAATGAAAAAGCAGAGGAATTAATTAAAGAACTAAAGATAAATTGTAGTACTTATAAAGAATTGTACAGCAAATTAGAATTATTTGATAAACAAATCAGATTTACTCGTGATAGTAATAAGTTTGTTAATGCAGCACTAATAGCTGAATCAAAAAGGCTTTTAGATAAAGAAGTGAACGATTTGCCACTAACAAATCGTCCATAGTATTTTATATATTTTCTATGCTTACTACAGATTTAGAAAAATATATTTTAGCTGAATCAGATGGGCTAAAAAAGTCACATCTGCAAAGCATCTCACAAATTGCTGTAGTTAATCCATCATGAGTATGATTCCACAATGTATAACTTGGAGAATGAGATACAGTAATTTCTTCATTTTCGTCAATACGTTGGGTTATTGTAGAAATTAATTGACCATCTCTTACTTCTAAAATTTCTCCATTAGAAAAAGTAATTAGAGCTTTACTCATTTAGACACCCCCTTTCAACAAAATTTTACCATATTTTGCAGAAAGGAACAAACAAACTAAAAGGAGCGTGAAGAGATGGAGAAGCAAGCCAACTTTTCATCTGAAACAGGAGAAAAGCTCAATGAAGTATGTCCTAACTGTTGGATAAAACATAAACCTTATAATTGTGGCTTAGAAAAATGTCCCGGACATGGATTATTTGCAATTGAGCTTGAAAGATCTTTATCAAAAAATAAGTAACAGAAATCTTTAAAATTCATATAATATATCAGCACTACAAGGGGGATCACTATGAAATACGAGGAAATAGAAGTTGAAATAGTGGGAGACTTGAGTAAAGTCAGTACTATTTGGACTCAAATGTTAATTGATGTTTATTTCAAGTATCCAGAACTATTTAACAAAGATAAAAAGATAGAAGAGAAGCATAAGGATAACTAGGCTGAATAGCCTTGTCCCAAAACTTAACATAATAATGTATTTGTAAATATAGGAGTTAATTATGGATAGAAATAAAAAGATTGAACAGTTAAAGAAAGAGTTAGATGAGCATCTTATTAATCATTCTACATTAGATCCTGAAAGTTTAAAGCTAAGTGAAGAACTAGATCAATTAATATCAATAGAGCAGAGAGAAAGAGCTGAATGTATGCAGTAGCAAAGAATGATTGGATGCTTATAAATGACAACAAGTGTCTTATATGCTGCAAAGAAGGTTCAGCAGTTAATTCATGGGTTCATTGCCCAAGATGTGAAGGAGTAGTTTGTATGTCTCACTGTATGAAGTGTAGATACTTAGATGATAGGACAAGCCTCATCTTCTGCAGGTATAGGAAAAAAGAATATTTAAATACATGAAAAAACACATTACTTTTACTTGGCGGTAGCGTAATGTGTTTTCTTTAAAAGAAATCAAGTGCAAATCTATATGAATATTTTACCATATAGTTGGCACTAAAACAATAAAAACTTGCTACATTATAGGGCTTTAGTGGCCTTGTAATAGGTATTATCTTTTCAACTAAGCAGTTATAAAAAGAGAAGAGATTAAAGGTAGGAGGGATAGAAGTGCCATATAGAGAGAAAAAAGTTTATACAGGAGAAGGGGGTAAATATTTAGAAGTAGATTATTATCCAATAAGTTTACAAGAGAGAAATAAGAAGAGGAAACAGAAAATTAAGGAGTCCTTACCTAAGCAGAAAAATCTTAATGATAAAAATGCTAGAAGAAACTTAACCAGACTTTTAAATAATAACTTTACTGATAGAGACTTAGTATTACATCTCACATATAAGTATGGATATTTACCCAAGAGTGAAAAAGAAGCCAGGAGAGATGTAACAAACTTTTTAAGAAGAGTTAAACATTATAGAAAGAAAAATGGATTACCAGAATTAAAATATATAGCAGTAATAGAGTACAGAGATCAGGAAGAGGGAAAGAAGCCTATAAGGATTCATCATCATGTAGTACTAAGTGATATGGATAGAGATGTAATAGAAAATCTATGGGGAAAAGGAAGAGCTAATGCAGACAGACTTAAATCAGATGAGTTTGGATATGAAGCTCTAGGTAAATACATCACTAAAGATCCTAAAGGTTCAAAAAGATGGACTCAATCCAAAAATCTAAAAACCCCTACAGTAAAAGTTAATGACTTCAGATTCAGCAAAAGAAAAATAGAAGAAATGTCTAAATACCCAGATGATAAATTTCTATTTGAAAAACTTTATCCTGGATACATCTTTACTAAATGTGATGTACAAGTAAATGACATAGTAGGCGGTACCTATATGTATTTAAAAATGAGGAAATTAGAATAAGGGAGGAGTTATCATGTTTGAAATAAAAGTTGAAAAAATAAAAGGATTTAATAGCTTAAAAGTTAGCCAGGACATGTTCCGTAGATTTCTAAATAATTTTCTAGACTCCTGGGAGAAAGACACCAGAGAAACAATAATTCCTTTAAAGATTTCAAAAGTCAAATCAAAAGACTATTTGAGATTTGAATACATTATTTTAGGTAAAAAAGAGTGGCTTCATGTAGTTGGTCCTAATACCTGGTACTAGGAGGAGGCAAACATGAGTCTAGCAGATTTTATGAAATATGTTAATGATAGAGATGAAAAGAAGAAGAAATTAAAAGAAAAAGGTGAAAAAGAAGCTAAAAGCTATTCAATAGAAAATAGCTTAAGAATAAATAGAAGGCTTAGTACAGAGAGAAGAAGAAGGAATTATAAATGGTGAGATGATTTATTCCTGAGAGAGAAGAGGAGGCGAGGTAATTTTTTTGATGTTCTTTGAAAATTAAATAATACGGTATTTAAAACAAGTGAAACCCCTAGAATACGCATGAATACTATATATTCTTAAGAATATTAGAATATTTATTCTTAAAAATATTTAAATATAGGGATATAAATTTTTTCAAAATTTGATAGAATAAAAATAATTATGCTTAAATATTTTATTACTAAAAAAACTAATAACATGATTGCTAAAGGCCTTAATATATATGTAAAAATTTAATAATCTGTTATAATATTGATATTAATATTATAGGGGGTTGAGATTATGAGTATAAAGATACTTCATATATCTGATATACATATAGGTGACTGTGTATACGATAACGATGTAAAAAATTTAGCTCTTAAAATCGCAAATGAAATAGCCGAAAATAAAAAATCAATATCTAGAGTTGATACTATAGTCGTTAGTGGCGATATTTTTGAAGGTAGTAAAATTTCAAAAATTGAAGAAAGAGATAATTTAGTTAATGATGCAATAGATTTTTTTGAAACTCTTTTATCTAATCTTGAGGCTGATAAAATTTTAATTGAAAAAGAAAATGTGATTTTTTGTCCTGGAAATCATGATGTTATAAGAACCACTAAAGAAGCAGATTTTAGTGTCTACACCAACTTTTTAAGAAAATTTTATGGCGATTCATTGTATATGGACAAGTATAAACTATATGAAAAATATAATTCAGCAAATGATTTAATTTCTATAAATCTATTTAAAGAAAATAAAATAGCAATTTTGAGTTTAAATTCTGCATGTGTTTCACAGGATGTAAACACGCAGAATCAAATGAGCAATATTATTAACAAAACAAACTTTCATGAATTTGAAGTTATTAAAAATAATCCTGATTTAGATATTAAATCGTTAAAAGAAGATCTCTTAAAAAGTATAAATTCTAAAACGCAAAATAATTATTTAGATTATGGCTTTATTTCCGATTCGCAACTTGTAAATATGAGACGATTGTTGGATAGCATAGATGATATAGATTCTTATACAATTATTACTGTGTTTCATCATCATCTCCAATTATTCCCTGAAGTAATGTTGAAAAACAAAAATGATATCAGTATAATGAAAAATTCATCTTCAGTTATTGAGTCATTATTAAAACATAGAATAAATGTAGTCCTCCATGGACATAAACATATGGATTTAATAAATCCAATAACTAATGAGCAATTTATTAAGAATCCTAATGATATGATATATGCAATTTCAGCTGGCTCTATTGGTAAAAGAGACATAACAAACAGGATGTTTCAAATAATTGAAATATTCAACAAAAGTGAAAGTAATAATAAACTTAAAATAACAAAATTTAAGTATAATCAAGATAAATGTGAAATTAGTCCCATAATTCAAATTCCTCCAAAAGATATTTTAGAAACAAATTCAAAAGGTATTTTAAAAGAAACCTTAGAGGAAATAAATAGTGCTTTGGTAATTGATTATGAAAATAATTTAAAAGAAATGGATGTTACATCTAGTAATGATGAAATATCAAAAATTACAGCCTTTGTAGAGAATACCATATTAAATTTTCCTGATGTAATTGCTACCCTAAAAAAGGATAAATATTTATCTTTGTTCATATTAATAGTTATTCACTATAGAGTAAACACATATAAAGATAAAACGACTAATTCTATTGAGAGTATAAGAAAATTTATGAAAAAATATATCGATAGTTTTGAGTTTAGTACATCCTATTATAATGATCTTATAAAGTTTATAGAAACTGATTTTATTAAAAATCATCAGGTACATAAAGATCTGACTAAAGATGTTTATATTAAGTATAAAAACTATACTTCATTTGTCCTTGCAACTACTTTAATAACTGATATGTACATGTTTTTAAGTAAATACACAGATATCTATTTTAATCATATCAAGCATAAAATTAATATTAAAGTAGATATAAACCAATATAGTAGCAATATTCCTGAAGATAAAATAGGTTTTTATTCGATACCTGACAGAAGAGAGATAAGTATTACTTTAAAGTGTAAAAATCCGTCTTTTCATAAAGTTGCCATAATAATTATTAAAAATTTAGAAGAAAATATAAATAGATATGAAAAGCAATTTGCTAACATAGGTTTAAAACTATATCATATAAAAACAAAAGTGGAAAAATACGGCTATGAACAAAATGATTATAATTTTGAGGCATATCTACCAACTTTATTAAAGTTACTTATAGGCAAAAACTTATATAAACAAAATGAAGTTTTTGTTAGAGAGTTAATTCAAAATAGTTTTGACGCTATAATGTTAAGGAAAAGACTTGACCCTAAAAGCAATATTGATGATTATATATCAATTGAAATGAGAACTGAAACCGAATCAGAAAAATTTTCCAAGCAACATGAAGTACAATCTAAATTTTTATCAATTAGAGATAGTGGAATAGGAATGAATCTTCACAATATAGAACGATACTTTACAGGGGTAGGTCGAAGTTTCTATACATCTCATGATTATGAAGATTTAAAGAAAAATAAAAACGCAAAGTATAATGCAATAAGTAATTTTGGTATAGGTTTTTTATCATGCTTTATGGTAGCAGAAGAAGTTGATGTAAAAACTAAATACTTTGAAAAAAACTCTGATACTATTTGTGTTAATATACCAAACTTCGATGGTTGTTTTTTCGTAAATAAAGTTACAACTGATGAAAATATAGGAACCACAATAACTCTATATGAAAAAACTAGTTCTACAGAAAATTCGATGAATTTTGAAGAGATAAATAATTATATAAAAAAAGTATTCTTGGATTTTCCTGTTGATATAATAGTAAAAATAAATAATGAATCCAATACAATTCATAAATTTTCTGAAAAAAAACGTTTAATGGATTTAATTAGTTATGGAAAAGATGCTGTTATACATGTTTTTATAAGTGAAAGCGGAGATATATCATATAGTAAAGAAAATAATTTGCTTGAGCAATGCTATGGTATTTTTATTACATTTAATAATTTACTTGAAATAGAGCCTTATCATAATAGTGACATTACAATTTTAAATTCAGGAATATATCTTCAGGAAGCTTTTGATTCAAGAAGGACATTACTTTTAGATAATTCAAGGTGCTCCACAATAACATACAATTTTCCACCATCATTAACTCACTTAGATGTGTCAAGAGAGTCAATTGTTTCATTTAGAGAAATAGAAAACTCAAAGGAAAATATATTAAATAAAAAAACTATAATAAAAGAGGCATTATTAGAACAATTAAAAAATATTTTTCAAAATTATACCTCTCATAACTTTACCATTTTTCAATATTATAAAATGCTAAAATTTACTTTAGATAATTTGGATACAAAAAGTAAAATAGATTCGTTTATTAATTTTTTGCCCCCAATTTATATTTGTTTTGAAGAAAATGAGCTTATATTAACTTGTATAACTCCAACTAATAATATTGAGAATTCAATTGAGTTTAAAATACTTCCTGATTTAGTTAAAAGATATTTTTATAGTATACATAGCATTGTTGATTATTATAAAAATGTTCAAAAAGATACTATTAAATCCAAGTCTTATTCATATATGAAGATGCCAAGATTAAAAGGATTTTCAAATAAAGATAAAGATACTGAATACTTTCATTTATTTATTATTTTTGAATATTTATTTTCAAATTCTGATAAGAGATCAATTAATGAATATAGGCATTTTATAAATAAAAGTAATTATTCAGATTCATCTAAATTTATTTCCGATTTTTTTAATTACTCTCTTAATAAACAAACTACCGCTAATAATGAAAATGATTTTTTAAGATTACTATCGTCATTTTCTCTAATATTTACACAAATATCTTATTTAGATATTAAAACTAAATTAACTATAAATATTGAAAAAGAAAATAAAAATATATTTAAGATTCTTTTTAAGTTATTAAAGGGTGATAAAAAATATCTTGAAAAAAAACTTAATCAAGAAAAATCTAAGCAAATTTCATTAGATTTATAGAGGAAAATTTAAATACCGTATTATTTCATAATATAAATGAAATAATACGGTATTTTATTTATAAAAATAGAGGAGGAGTAAAATGGGATAACAGGATCATATTTAAGGTCATTTACAGCTAGTTATTATGGGGAATTTAAATACCTTGTAATAACTGAAGATATTATAAAAAATGAATGAATACCAATTTAAACTTATATGATTATAAACATTGTTTGTAGATTGTCAACTACTTTTGACCCACTTTTGCAAATAAAATTGACCCATCAATATTTAATTTATAACGCTA
>NZ_JAKGTG010000018.1:0-86456 GCF_022324845.1 Clostridium sp. YIM B02506 | reverse complement strand
GCAAGAAAGCAAGAAAGCAAGAAAGCAAGAAAGCAAGAAAGCAAGAAAGCAAGAAAGCAAGAAAGCAAGAAAAACAAAAAAGATGGCATAAGCCATCTTTTAAGGAATTATTTCATAGAATCAATTGATCCTAAAACTTCATCTATTTTAGATTCTACTGTGCTTTGAACAGCATTTCTTCCAGCTCCAAGATATGCTCTTGGATCGAATTCTTTTGGTTTATCTCCAAAAGTTTTTCTTACAGCAGCTGTGAAAGCTAATCTTAAGTCTGTATCCATGTTTATTTTACATACAGCCATTCCAGAAGCTTTTCTTAACATATCAACTGGAATTCCTTTAGCTCCAGCAATATCTCCACCATATTGGTTACAAGTTTCAACTGCTTTTGGATCAACAGCTGAAGCTCCGTGAAGAACGATTGGGAAACCTGGTAATTTAGCTTGGATTTCTTCTAATATATCAAATCTTAATTGTGGTTTGAAATCTAATGGGAATTTGAATGCTCCGTGAGATGTTCCTATAGCGATTGCTAATGAATCAACTCCAGTTCTGTTAACAAAGTCAACTGCTTGTTCTGGATCAGTGTAGATATGTTCTGCAGCAACTACATCATCTTCTACTCCTGCTAAAACTCCTAGTTCAGCTTCAACAACAACTCCTTTAGCATGAGCGTATTCAACTACTTCTTTAGTTAATCTAACATTTTCTTCATAGTCATAGTGAGAACCATCAAACATTACTGATGTAAATCCAGCATCTATAACTTCTTTAACAGCATCTAAACTTGGACCGTGGTCTAAGTGTAATGCAACATCTATACCAGTTTCTTCGATAGCAGCATCAACCATTGCTTTAAGGTATGCAGCTCCAGCATATTTTATAGCTCCTGTAGAACATTGAAGTATAACAGCAGAATTTTTAGCTTTAGCTCCTCTTAAAACTCCTTGAATGATTTCTAGGTTGTTGATATTGAAAGCACCTATTGCGTATCCGCCTTCGTAAGCTTTTTTGAACATTTCTTTTGTAGTAACTAATGCCATGATTTTACCACCTTTCATTTATTTACTGGAGAAATATTAATATCTCTCCAAGATATCATTTTTGTTAGTGGACTTGTTACGTCCCACCGGGACTAATCCCTTTATGTTAATTATACTAAATGTACAAGCTATTTTCTATATGTAAATCAAAAAAAATGATATTTTTAGAAAATATTTTTAAGTCGTATCTCTTGAAGCTTTAACATTGTCTCAGCAGAAAACTTTATAAGGTGTATGGATGCAAGGGAATCTTCCTCATCTGTAGTCTCTATATATTGAGTCAATTTAATTGCTTCAGAGCTTATATTATCAAATTCTGTATGATTTATATATAAGGATAAAGGCGTAGAGCTTTGAGTTACAGAGTCTATAAGCTCAATAGCTTTAGTGTATCCACCTTCCCAATCTTCATTATTAATTAATTCCTCTAAATTTTCACTAATATCTATTATTTCGATGCAGGCCTTATTTAATTTAATGTGTGAGTAAAACATAAAACTTATTAATGCTAAAAATAGTGCCAAGGATGTTAATATATTTTTCATGTATTCTCACCATCCAATTTTTCAAATTCTCCTTTTGCTTGGTATTGAAGTTTACCAGAGCTATCCATTATTATTATAAATACTTCGTCCATACTTAGATTTTTTGATGAAACTTTGTCTTGTAGCCATTTAACGTCTTTATGTAATTTTTTTAGAGAGTCTTTATTTACCTTTCCATTGTATAATAAAACTAAAGGTAAATGACGGTTTTCATTATTTTCTTTAGACATTATAGATAACTGACCATTGCTTTCTAATATGGCATATTTAATTGAAGAGATATCAAAATTTCCTGTTAATCTTAATTCTTCAAGAAGGTCTTCTATATGAATTCTTTGACTTTTTAATGCTTTTTCATTAATTTTACCATCTCTTATAAGAACAGAAGGATCCCCATCTATTAGTTTTCTCATGAATTTACTTCTTATTTGAAGTTCAGTAAAAAAGACTTCTAAAATAAGTAAGGTTATTATAGGAATTATTCCTAAAATTAATGGTAGTCTTACGTCTTGCATTGGAACAGTAGCCAAATCAGAAATTACAATAGTTATTACAAGTTCGTAAGGCTGTAATTCTCCTATCTGTCGTTTTCCCATTAATCGAATAACTAAAACTACTAAAATATACAATATACAAGTTCTAATTAAAACTATAAACATAAAAAAACACCTCCAAAATAATTTATCCAAATAAAGATAATTATATGTAGTAGTTATCAAGTTTAAGGTTTGTTATATAATAGTAATGAATAGTTAATTGTTTGGAGGTTATGTGACATGAGTAAAATTCAATTAAATTTATGTAATGGTCTTAAAGTAGAAGTTGATAGAGGAATAGAATTCACTGAAATTATAAATAAATATTATAAAGAGAGTAATTTACCTATAATGCTAGGAAGATTAAATAAAAAGTATATAGAGTTAAGTAGGAAAGTTGAGGAGTCTGGAGATTTTGAGGTTATTTATAACAATAACCCTATTGGAACAATGGCTTATGGAAGAACTGTAACTTTTTTATTTATAAAAGCAGCTTTAGATATTTTCCCAGAATCAAAAATAACTATGGAACATTCAATTAGTAAGGGGATATTTGGGGAAATCCACAAAGAGGAAGTTTTAACGGAAGAGGATGTTAATAAGATTAAAATTAGAATGCAGGAACTAATTGATAGAAAAATTCCTATAAGTAAAAATAAATTTTTAAAGGAAGATGCTATAGAAATTTTTAAGGATTATGGAATGATTGATAAGGTAAAATTGCTTAATCATATGAATCTAGAAACAGTTAAGTTATATGAGCTAGATGGAAGATATGATTATTTCTATGGTCATATGGCAGTTAATACTAAAGAAATAAAGGTTTTTGATGTTATTAATTATGATAAAGGTTTTATTCTAAGGTATCCAGATGATAAGAAACCATTAGAGATACAAGCGTTTAAGGAACATAAAAAGTTATCAAATATATTTTATGAAAATGAAACATGGCTTGATATTTTAGGTGTTGGAGAAGTAGGCTCTTTAAATGATAAGATTGAATCTAGTGAGATTATAGATATTATACAGGTTTCAGAGGCACTGCATGAGAAGAAGATAGCTAATATAGCAGATATGATTTCAGAAAGAAAAGATGTAAAAGTTATTTTGATAGCAGGACCAAGTTCTTCGGGAAAAACAACTTTTTCAAAGAGATTAGGAGTTCAATTAAGGGTAAATGGATTTATACCTACTCCAATATCTTTGGATGATTATTTTGTAGATAGAGAGAAAAACCCTATAGGGGAAGATGGAAAACCTGATTTTGAATCCATAAATTCTTTAGATTTAGATTTATTTAACAAGCATTTAGAGTTACTATTAAAAGGTAAAAAAGTTGAGATACCTAGTTTTAACTTTGTTAAGGGGAAAAGAGAATGGCATGGGCATGAACTTGTATTACCTCAAAATGGTTTGTTAATAATAGAAGGTATACATGGATTAAATGATCAATTAACAGCTTCTATTTCAGATGTGAATAAATTTAAAATTTATATAAGTGCATTGACACAACTGAACCTAGATAATCATAATAGAATTGCAACCACAGATGTTAGAAAAATTAGAAGAATAGTTAGAGATTATCTAACTAGAGGGTATGGTGGAGAGGATACTCTTTTAATGTGGAACTCTATAAAAAGAGGAGAAGAAAAGAATATATTTGTATTCCAAGAAGATGCAGATGTTATGTTTAATTCAACCCTTGTATATGAGCTTTGTGTGCTTAGAAAGTATGCACTTTTTGAACTAGATAAGATAAAGGAAGAAAGTGATGTTTATTACGAGGCTCAAAGATTAAAGTCGTTTTTGGGATTCTTTAAAGATATAGATACAGAAATGGTTCCAGGTAATTCTATATTAAGAGAGTTTATAGGTGGAAGTTGTTTTTATAAATATTAGTTTAACAAAAAGATAAAAAGGTGGTAATTATGAAAAAGTATGGAGTGTTTGATATAATTGGGCCTATTATGATAGGGCCCTCTTCCTCCCATACGGCAGGAGCTGCTAGAATTGGGAGAATTGCAAGAGTTATAGCTGGGGAGGAATTAAAAGCTGTTAAGTTTATCCTTCATGGATCTTTTGGGAAAACTTATAAAGGTCATGGAACAGATAGAGCTCTTACTGCAGGTATACTAGGAATGAATCCTGGGGATATACGTCTAAGGGATGCTTTGGGTATAGCAGAGGATTTAGGTATAAAGATAGAGTTTGAAGAAGGGGATTTAGGAGATGTACACCCTAATACTGTAAAATGTATAATGAATGGAGTAAGTGGTAGTAACTATTCTATAACAGGCTGCTCAATAGGTGGGGGAAGTATAGTTATAAAAGCTATAAATGATCAAGAAGTTGATTTTACAGGAAGTTATCCTACCTTAATTGTAAATCATAAGGATGTACCAGGAGCAGTATCGAAGGTAACATCACTTTTGTATGAAGATACAATAAATATTGCTTTTATGAAGGTTTTTAGAAGCCAAAAGGGTAAGGAAGCAACTATGATATTTGAAGTTGATAATGAAATTTCAGATAAGGTTTTAAATGGAATAAAAAATATAGACTACATATCAAAAGTTATAAGGATAAATCCTATTAAGGAAGGAGAATAAAAATTGTTAGCAAAAACAGGTGAGGAGCTTCTAAATATATGCGCTGATAAGGGCATTTCACTAAGTGAATATGCTATTCTTTATGAAATGGAAACCTCAGAATTAACTAGAGAAGAAGTAATTAAAATGATGGAGAAAAGTTATGATGTCATGCTGGAAGCTTGCAGACAAGGAATGGAAGAAGAAGTTTTCTCTGTAAGTGGGTTAATTGGTGGAGATGGATATAAAATAAATAAATACTTAAATAGTGGAAAATCCCTTACAGGAAATGTTATTATAAAAGCAATGGCAAGAGCTATGTCCTGTGCAGAAGTAAATGCTTCTATGGGAAAAATAGTGGCATGTCCTACGGCTGGATCTTGTGGTATATTGCCAGCAGTTATTATTACAGCGGTAGAGCAGTTAGAGCTTGATTATGAAGGTGCTATAAAAGGATTGTTTGCAGCTTCTGCTTTAGGTATTATAATAGCTCAAAATGCAACTTTAGCAGGTGCAGAGGGTGGATGTCAGGCAGAGTGTGGTTCAGCCTCTGCTATGGGGGCTGCTGCTGTAGTAGAAATGATGGGGGGAACTCCAGAAATGAGCCTTAATGCTGCGGCTATAGTTTTTAAAAATATCATGGGACTAGTATGTGATCCAGTTGCTGGCTTAGTAGAGGTTCCATGCGCTAAAAGAAATGTAGCGGGAGCTGTTAGTGCCCTATCAACAGCTGATTTAGTTATGGCAGGAGTAAACAGTAAGATTCCATTTGATGATGTTTTAAGTGCTATGTATGATGTTGGAAAAAATATGCCTAGTGAACTTAAGGAAACTGCTATGGGTGGAATAGCTATTACAAAAACAGGAAAAAAATTAAAAGAACAAGTTTTCGGGAAATAAGCTTAAAAGGTTTAAGGAGATATGAAAATGAATTTTGTTGAAGAAGTTAAAAAATTTGATTTAATTAGAAATACTAAGGTTTATGAATTAGCTAAGCTTGAGGTTTTACTTAAGTTAGATAAGGTTTATATATGGACTAAAGATGGGCATATAGCTGTTTTATCTTCAAATGTAGGAGAAAAATCTATATACATTTATACTGACAGAGAATTGATAACTTCAGATTATAGTAATTATGAAGAGTTTTCCTTATCTAAGTTTATAATTGTGCTTAAAAATAGAGACAATAATTTTAATAGTTGTTTTATTAATAAAGATACAGAAAGTTCTTCTATTTTATCAGAAAATATTCAATATCTTATAAATAGATATGAAGAGATATATACAAACACAAGTTTTAGAAATACTAATTCTTTAGAGCTTAAGGAAAGAACTTATATAGTTGCTAGAGAAGCTACAGATGAAAATAATATAGAGGTTTTAATAAGAAACTCAGGTAATGATAAATACATATACATATATACTGAGGCTGATTTAGCTAAAAACAAGGTACATATGGAACAATTAAGTGCGTCAAAACTTGTGGGGCTAAATAATGAAAAACTAGGGAAATTAATAACTAATCTTAATAGTAACGGTGTTAATAAGGTTATAGTTAATTTTGGAACAAACAATGGTATGGTTGTTGGTATTGAAGAGATAATTAGCTTATTAGCTTAAAACAAGGTTACAGCAATTGCACTATAAATAATTAAATGGTATATTAGATATAGATTAAATTTTAATATTTAGCTAGGGGGGCTGGTGTTGCCAGCTGAGATAGAAAACAAGATTTTCTGACTCTTATAACCTGATCTGGGTAAATCCAGCGTAGGGAAGCATTAGTTTTGTACTAAAATTAGTGTAGCTCTTGCTACACTTTTATTTTTTCTTTTTTATTTATGTACAAAAATATGGCGGATATAAGTCTCCTTGGCTAATTTTTAGGGGGATTAACAATGGAAAAAAGAATTAATGTATCAAGCACTTCAAAAATAGCAATAAGCGGAGTATTAATAGCAATAGGTACAACAACAAGTACTTTATTAACAATTCCTGTATTAGGCGCTAAAATGGCTCCGGTTCAGCATTTTATAAATGTGGTTTCAGCAGTATTATTAGGTCCTTATTATGCAGTATTAAATGCTTTTTCAATATCCTTACTTAGAAATGCCCTAGGAACAGGTACCTTATTAGCATTTCCAGGAAGTATGGTTGGAGCATTTTTAGCAGCATTAATGTATAAGTACTTTAAGAATATATATGCATCAGCATTGGGAGAAGTAGTAGGTACTGGTTTATTAGGAGCATTACTAGCTTATCCAATATATGCTTATATTTTAGGTAAACAAGCTGCATTGACCTTTTTCATAGTACCTTTTTCAATTAGTTGTGTAGGAGGAGCTATAATAGCATTAATATTTTTAAATATACCTGCCATAAAAAATTTATTAATTAAAGGAAGGGAGTAAATATTATGTTTAAAGCTTTAACTATTGCAGGTTCTGATTCTTGTGGAGGAGCAGGTATTCAAGCTGATATAAAATCATTTTCGGCAAATGGCGTTTATGGAATGAGTGTAATTACGGCTATAACAGCTCAAAGTACTCAAGGAGTTTTTGGGATTCAAGATATAAGCCCAGAAATTATATCAAAGCAAATAGAGGTGCTTTTTGATGATATTCATATTGATGCTATAAAAATAGGAATGGTTTCAAAGATAGAATCTATAAAAGCTATATCAGAATCTTTTAGAAAAGTTGATAAGCTGCCAGTAATAGTATTGGATCCAGTTATGATTTCAAAAACTGGTTTTAAACTATTATCAGAGGATGCTAAGGATACTTTAATTAAAGAGTTGTTTCCTTTAGCTACATTAATAACACCTAACTTACCAGAGGCTGAAGAGATTTTAGGGGTTGAAATTAAGGATATGGAGAGCATGAAGGAAGCTGCTACTAAATTATATGAATTAGGTCCAAAATATGTTTTGGTAAAAGGTGGTCATTTAGAAAGTGAAGCTGACGATTTATTGTTTGATGGAAAGAACTTTACTATATTTAAAGGTAGAAGGGTAAATACTATACATACACATGGAACAGGATGTACCTTATCTTCTGCCATTGCAGCAAATTTAGCTAAGGGTATGAATGTAGTTGAAGCCGTTGAAGAAGGAAAAAGATATATAACGGTTGCTATAGAAAATGGATTTGAGCTTGGAAAAGGTGTAGGACCAACTCATCATTTTTACGAATTATATGAAAAAAGTGGATTAAATAAAAAATAATTAATAAATGTACCTATAAATTTAGTATTATAGGTACATTTATTTTTTCTTAAATACTAATAATAAGTTATTATAGGAGGTGAATAGTATATGGAAACTTTAAAAAATTGGAGCAAGTGGAAAGATACTCTTGGCAAAGCTGTTGATTTAGGAGAAACTGTAGGAATGTCAGATGGAACAATAACTAATATTGCTGAAAAGGTTGGAAGCTTTTTAGCAAATAATGTTGATCCAAAAACAGATGAAGAAAGACTTCTTAAAGAGTTATGGGATTCTGCAGATTCAAATGACAAAGAAGTTTTAGCAAAACTTATAGTAAGAATTACTGATAAATAATTTTTATATTTTAAAGAGCGTTACATATATAAATTGTAATTGCTCTTTTTTTGTTGATAAATTTAAGAGGATTTAAATTAAAATCTTAAAAGTCGATTTTTTTATTAAAATAAGGCAAAAATGATTTAATGAAGCACTTAAAAGGATTCTAATGAAGCTCTATGAGCTTCTACAGAGCATCAGTGGGTGACGTTATACAGGATTAATGTTAAAATAAATCTAATGAAGTCTCTGAGAGACTTCTAAAGTATAAAGGTTAAGAATGAATTTAGTGTTGGGTGAAGGTATGTTTGAGAAAAATAGGATAGAAGAAGTTTTAAATAAGGTTTACGGATATAATAGTTTTAGAACTGGGCAGTGGGAACTAATAAATAACATATTAAATGGAAGAGATACTTTTGGAATACTTCCAACGGGAGCTGGAAAGTCTATATGCTATCAGATTCCTGCGCTTATTTTTGAAGGTATAACCATAGTAATTTCTCCGCTAATATCTCTTATGAAAAATCAGGTGGACTCTTTGAGAGCTGTTGGAGTGGACAGCATTTATATAAACTCTTCTATGAGTATAGATGAAATTAGAAAAGTTGAGATAGATGTAACAAAAGGTAAATATAAAATAATATATATAGCTCCAGAAAGATTGTCTTCTAACTATACTATTAAACTGTTTAATAGCCTAAAGATTTCTCAAGTTGTGATAGATGAAGCACACTGTGTATCACAATGGGGACATGATTTTCGAAAAAGTTACAAAGACATATCACCTTTTATTAAAAGTTTAAGTTCAGATCCTGTAATATCAGCTTTTACAGCAACTGCAACAAGAGAAGTTAGGGAAGATTCTGTTAATCTTTTAGAATTAAGGAATCCATATATTTATATAGGCAGTTTTAATAGAGAAAACTTAATTATAAATATATATAAAGAAATAGATAAATTAGAGTTTATAAAAGATTGCATAAGAGATATAGATGAAAGTTCAATTATATATTGTTTAACTAAAAAAGAAGTTGATGGATTATACATATATTTAAAAGATTTAGGTTTCTCTGTTTGTAAATATCATGGTGGTATGAGTGATAGTGAAAGAAATAGGAATCAAGATGAGTTCCTGATGGACAATTATAATACTATGATAGCAACTAACGCATTTGGTATGGGGATAGATAAATCTAATATAAGGAATATAATACATTTTTCAATTCCTAAAAATATAGAAAGCTATTATCAAGAAATAGGACGAGGTGGAAGAGACGGTGAAAGATGCAATTGTAACTTACTATATTCTAGAGAGGATATTTATTCAGTAGAATATTTGATTAATACAACTAGCCTTATTAATAGGAGAGAGATTGAACTTAGAAAACTTAATGAGTTATTGTCTTTATGTGAATATGATGGATGCTACAAGTCTTTTATATTAAATTATTTTGGGGAAAAAGATATAAAAAGTTATTGTAATAGCTGTTCAAATTGTTTTAATAATGAGGAGCTAATAGACTTTACCCTTGAGGCTCAAAAGATACTTTCATGTGTATACAGAACTAAAGAAAGTTATGGTATATCTGTACTTGTAGATATTTTACGAGGGGTTAGGGGACCTAAAATAGTCCAAAATCAGCTGATTAATATATCTACTTTTGGAATAATGAAGGAATATTCTAGTGGATATATAAAAGATATAATAAATAAACTACTTGAAGAGAAATATGTTTTATTAAAAGAAGGGACTTATTCAATTCTAAAGCTTAATGAGCAATCAGTAAAGATATTAAAGGGCGTTCAGAAAGTAATGCTTAAAATAGAAAAAAGAGAGCTTACTGTATGTCAGGATGAAGAATTGTTTAAAGTACTTAGACTATATAGAAAAGATAAGGCTAAGTTAGAAAATGTAAAGCCATACATATTATTTAGTGATAAAACATTAATTGAAATAGCTAATAGAAAACCAAAAAGTTTTGAACAACTACTAGAAATTCAAGGTATTGGGGAGCGGAAAATAAAAAACTATGGTAGAGATATTTTAAATATCGTTAATAGAAGAGAAGTTCATTAATTTAAGGGGAGTGAGTGGATGTTTGGTTTTGGAAAAAAGGAAATGATAGCGATTATAAATTCATATTGGCCCAAAAGTCATAAATCGTCTAGAAATATGGAGAAAATCATTGAAGATTATAAGATAATAAAAGATCGAGAAAAAGAAGATTTCTATTTGACTGAACAAATTTATGAAGACTTATCGATTAGTGAAGTTTATAAACAGATTGATAGAACTAATAGTTCTCCAGGAGAGAGTATGCTTATGCATATGATTAATACTCCTACATTTAATAAAGAAGAGTTGGTTAAAAGAGATAAACTAATCGATTCAATAAAAAATAATAATAAATTAAGAGACGAGTTAAATTATTTATTTTTTGATTTAAATAGAGAAGGGAAAAGAGAAATTTTATCTTTTTTACTAGAGGATAAGAAGATAAATAAACTAAAAGAAATATTGTATTTTATAATTGGTAGTTTACCTGTGTTATTTTTAATATTAGGAGTTTTATTAAATCCTACTTACTTAGTTGGCATACCAGCAGTATATATATTTAATATATACATACATTATGAAGTTGAAGCTAAATATGAACTTGCAAATATACCTTATTTAAACAGCATGATGAAGACTATAAAAAAACTTTCCAATATAAAACATGAAGAGTTTAAGGAACTTAGAGAAGAAGCTGAAATAATATATAATAAAGTAAGAGATTTAAATAAAGAACTATTTTTTATGGTGAGAAATGATAGTATAGATTCCTTAGTTGACTTAGTATTTTTAATTTTTCTATTGCAGGAAAGACAGTATTATAAGTTTATAAAAAAACTTCCTAGATTTAGAGAGGGATTATATGAGGTTTATAAATTTATAGGAAAAGTAGACGCATATTGTTCCATAGCAGCGTTAAGAGAAGATTTAGAGTACTATTCAAAGCCTGTTTTTAAAGATAAAAAAGAAATTGTTATTGAAGACGGATATCATATATTGTTAGAGAAACCGATAGCTAATTCCATAAAAGTTGATAAAACAGGTGCTATAATAACAGGCAGTAATATGTCAGGAAAATCAACTTTTCTCAAAATGATTGCTCTTAACTGCTTGTTCGCACAAACTATTTATACATGTACAGCTAGAAGTTATGAAGGAGATTTATTTTATATTATGACTTCGCTTAATCCTAAAGAAGATATATTTAATAATACAAGCTATTATCTAGGAGAGGCAAAAGCTATTTTAAATATTATTGAGCAGCACAAACAAGGTAAAAATATAATTTGTTTTATTGATGAGATATTTAGAGGTACGAATCCATTAGATAGGATAAGCGCATCAAGGGCATTACTTAAGTATTTTCACAAAGAAGATATGTTATGTCTAATATCTACTCATGATATAGAAATAACTCAATCATTTGAAGGAATATATAACTTCTACCATTTTGAAGATGATGTAAGTAAGGAAAAAGGATTGATATTTGATTATAAAGTTAAAACAGGTATTGGAACTAAAAGCAATGCAATAAAACTTTTAGAATATTTAGGTTATCCTGAGTATATAACTAATGAATCAAATAATACGTTGAGAGAATTAAGAAATAAACTTATCAAAAAGGAGAATTTAAATGGATAAAGATTTAATTGTTGGATTTATTGGCACTGGTGTAATGGGAAGAAGTATGGCAAGTAATATTCTAAATGGAGGATATAAACTTCTAGTTAATAATAGAACTAAAGAGAGTGCAGATACTTTAGTTGAAAAAGGGGCTGTATGGAAAGATAGTATAGCTGATTTAGCTAAAGATGCGGATGTAATTATTACTATAGTTGGATATCCAAATGATGTAGAAAATATTTATTTTAGAGAAGATGGAATATTAAATAATTGTAAAAAAGGTACTATAGTAATTGACATGACAACTTCTAAACCAAGTTTAGCTCAAAGGATTTTTAATGAAGCTAAAGCAAAAGGTATATTTGCATTAGATGCTCCAGTCTCGGGCGGAGATATAGGGGCAAGAGATGGAAAATTAACTATAATGGTAGGTGGAGAAAAAGAGGTTTTTGAAAGAGTTTCACCATTGTTTAAACTTATGGGAACTAGCGTAAACTTATTAGGGGAAGCAGGAGCTGGTCAACATACAAAGATGAGTAATCAGATAGCTATTGCATCTAATATGATAGGTGTTTGTGAAGCTATGGTTTATGCTAAAAGAGCAGGATTAGACCCAGAAAAAGTTTTAATGACTATAGGAGGAGGAGCTGCTGCAAGCTGGTCATTAAGTAATTTAGCTCCAAGGATGATTAAGGGAGATTTTGAGCCAGGATTTTATGTTAAACATTTTGTTAAAGATATGAAGATAGCTTTAGAAGAGGCAGAAGATATGGGATTAAAGTTAATAGGTCTTGAACTTGCAAAATCTTTATATGATGAATTAGTGGAAGATAAAAAAGAAAATAAGGGTACTCAGGTTTTATATGAGTTACTAGATAAATAAATAAAACACCTTATAAACGTTAGTTTATAAGGTGTTTTTGTTTTGTGCGATTATTTTATAAAAATTTTTTGTAATAAGATGTTTATATAGGTGAATATATTTAAACAAAGGAGGGGATGTCTTATGAACTTCAAAGAAATGATACAAAGTGATAGAGAAAAGCATAATAAGAAAAAGTTTCAGGGAACATTTCTAGATTATTTGGAATTGGTTAAAGAGAATCCAGATATAGCTAAATTGGCTCATAAAAGAATGTATGATATAATCCTAAATCAAGGATTTGAGATTTTAAAGCCAGAAGATAATCCTAGAATAAAAAAGTTATATGGAAGTGAAGGAATAAAAAGATTCAACTTTTTTAAAGATAGCTTTTTTGGAATTGATAGGGTTGTTATGAAACTTATGAATTATTTAAATTCAGCATCAATGAAAGGCGAAGAAGCAAGACAAGTATTGTATTTAGTAGGACCAGTAGGAGCTGGTAAGTCGTCTTTGGTTGAATCTTTAAAAAATGCTTTAGAAACAGCTGATCCAATATATGTGTTAGATGGATGTCCAATGCAAGAAGAACCTCTTCATTTAATTCCTAAACACCTTAGAAAGGACTTTGAAGACAACTTAGGAGTACAAATTGAAGGGGATCTATGTCCTGTATGTAAGTACAGATTGATAAACGAATTTAAAGGTAAATATGAGGAGTTTCCTGTAGTAACTAAAGATTTTTCTATTAGAAGCAGAAAAGGTGTAGGGGTAGTACCACCTGTAGATCCAAATAATCAGGATACATCTATTTTAACAGGATCAGTAGATATATCTAAAATGGATATGTATCCAGAGGATGATCCAAGAATATTCTCACTAAATGGAGCTTTTAATGTTGGAAATAGAGGTATGGTAGAATTTATAGAAGTATTCAAAAATGATGTTGAATATTTACACACAATTATAACAGCAACACAAGAAAAGTCTGTACCATCACCAGGAAAGGGCTCAATGATATATTTTGATGGACTTATAATAGCTCACTCAAACGAAGCTGAGTGGAATAAGTTTAAATCAGATCATACTAATGAAGCTATATTAGACAGAATTGTTAAGATAGAGGTTCCTTACTGCTTAGAACTAAATGAGGAAGTAAAGATATATGAAAAAATATTAAGAAAGAGTAACTTTAGAGCTCATATTGCACCACATACAATAGAAATGGCTGCTATGTTTGCAATATTGTCTAGATTAACACCTTCTGCTAAGGTTGATCCTATAACTAAGTTGAAAATATACAATGGCGAAGATATAGTAGAGAAGGGAAGTACTAAGAGAATTGACATAGGCGAACTTAGAGAAGAAGCTGGTCCTATGGAAGGTATGAAGGGAATATCGACAAGATTTATAGTTAAGGCTATTGATAATGCATTATCAAATTCAGAGCATAATTGTATAAATCCACTATCAATTATGGAGAGTATGATTAAGTCTGTAAAAGAAATGGATGTTTCTCAAGAAGAGAAAAAGAGATTATTAGGTTATATTCAAGATAATATAAGAAAGGAATATAACAAAACATTAGAAAAAGAAATAACTAAGGCATTTATACATTCATTTAGAGAACAGGCAGAAAGCTTGTTTAATAACTATATAGATAATGCGGAGGCCTATGTTAATAAGAGTAAACTTAAAGATTTAGCAACTGGAGAGGAATTAAATCCAGATGAAGGATTTATGAGAAATATAGAAGAACAAATATCTATATCAGATGCTTCAGCTAAAGGATTTAGATCAGATGTAACTTCTTATATGTTCTATGTAGTGAGAAATGGTGGAAAAATAGATTACACTTCTTATGAGCCGTTAAAAGAAGCTATAGAAAAGAAATTAATGGCATCAGTTAAAGACTTATCTAGAATAATAACTAAATCTAGGGTTAGAGATAGGGAGCAAGATGAGAAGTATAGTTCTATGGTTGAAGAAATGAAATCTAATGGATATTGTGCACATTGCTGTGATGTTGTACTAAAATACGCAGCAAACAACCTATGGAAGGACTGATATAATGTGTGCAATATTTAGAGATAATGCTGAGACACCAGTTGAACATGATAGAGCTATAGAAGATAGAAGAAGACATCGACAATTAGTTGAGAAATCTATAAAAGAGAATTTAGGAGATATTCTATCTGAAGAAAGTATTATAGGGGAAAGTAAAAATAAGAAATTTAAAATACCTATTAGAGGGATAAAAGAATATCAATTTATATATGGAAAAAACAATAAAGGTGTAGCAACAGGGAATGGACAGGAGAAAAGAGGACAAAAAGTAGGACAGGATGATGGCTCAGGTAAAGGGAAAAGTGGAAGTGGAAAAGCAGGAAATGGTGAAGGGGAAGATGTATATGAAACTGAGATTACTTTAGAAGAACTCCTTGACTATATTATAGAAGATTTAGATTTGCCAAATCTTGATAGAAAGAAATATTCAGAAATAATTACAGAAAGTGCTGGAAGAAAAAGAGGATATCAAAGATATGGTATAAATCCTAGATTAGCTAAAAAAAAGACAGTTGTTTCTAAAATTGCTAGGCAGCAAGGAAAAAAAAGAGCACTAAGAGAATTAGGCGAAAATGGAGAAATGGAAAGATTTCCATTTAGGGAAGAGGACTTAAGATATTATAGAGTTAAGAAAAAACCTAAAAAAGAGAGTAATGCAGTATTGATATTCATAATGGATGTATCAGGATCTATGGATGTAGCTAAAAAATACTTAGCTAGAAGCTTCTTCTTTGTTCTTTCTAGATTTATAAGAAGAAAATATAATAATATTGCATTTGAATTTATTTCTCATACCACATCTGCTAAAAGGGTTAATGAATATGAATTTTTCCATAAAGCAGAATCAGGAGGAACTTATATTTCCTCTGGACTCAATCTAGCACTTCAGTTGATAAATGAAAAATATCCGCCAGATATGTGGAATATATATCCCTTTTATGCATCTGATGGTGATAACTGGAGTGAAGATAATGAGCGAGCTATAAAAGCAGTTAATGAATTAAGTGATATATCTAATATGGTTGGATATGCTGAATTATTACCATCCACTTATTCTACAACTATGTATTATAGGTTTGAAAAGGAGATAAATAGAAAAAATTTTTTATCTGTATTAGTAAAAGAGAAAAAGGATTTATGGCAGGCTTTAAAACTTATGTTAAAGAAGGAGCTTAAGGAGGAATCTTATGGATTATAACTTAAGAGATTTAGAAAAATGGAATGAAATTATAGAAAAGAAAGCAAGTGAATTAGGATTAGATTATTATCCACAAGAATTTGATGTAATAGGCCATAATGATATGATTGGGTATGAGGCGTATGTTGGAATGCCATCTAGATACCCACATTGGAGTTTTGGAAAGTCCTATGAAAAGACAAAAACTTTATATTCATTAAACTTAACAGGTCTTGCATATGAGATGGTTATTAATTCTAATCCTTGCTTAGGATATCTCATGAGAGAAAATACTTTACTCCTTCAAATTCTGACTATGGCTCATGTATACGGGCACAATGACTTTTTTAAGAATAATAGACTGTTTAAAGAAGGAACTAAAGCTAATTATACAATAGAAATGTTTAAAATAGACGCTGAAACCATAAGAGGATTTATTAGTCATCCATCAATAGGATATGAAAAAGTTGAAAGAATAATAGATGCAGCTCATGCTATTAGATTTCAGATTTCTAGAGTTATAGGTGAGAAGACAGTTAGTAGGCAAGACGCTCAAAAAGCCTTAATAGATGACTATAATAAAAAAGTTGAGAATAAGGGTATATTGGATTTAGACGTAAAAATAGATATACCTAATATAAGTAAAATTCCATTAGAACCTGAAGATGACCTTATGGGATTTTTGATACAATATGGTGATTTACAAGAATGGGAAAGAACTATATTGAAAATAGTCAAGAGAGAAACAGAGTATTTTATGCCACAGATAGAGACTAAGACAATGAATGAGGGATGGGCAAGTTTTTGGCATTACAATATACTAAAAGAACTAGACTTACCTCAAGGACTACACTTAGAATTTCTAAAAAGGCATAATGATGTTGTTGCACCTATGGTAGGTGGATTAAATCCATATTATATTGGATTTAAAATGTTTCAAGCAATAGATGAAGCTTATGGTAGAGACAAGATTTTTGAAGTAAGAGCATTGGAAAGAGATGCATCCTTTATAAGAAGATATTTAACAGAGGATTTATGTAGAGAATTAAATCTGTTTGAATATGGGAAAAAAGGTTTTGATTATGTTATTGAGAATGTTCCAGATGAAATTGGGTGGAAGAGTATTAGAGATCTCTTAGCACACCATACTGGAGTAGGGTCAATTCCATATATAAGAGTTTTAGATTACAATACTAAAGATGGAACATTGACCATAGAACATGTTTTTGATGGAAGAGAGCTTGAAATAAGTTATGCAAAAGAAACATTAAAATATATCCAAGAACTTTGGGGAAGAAAAGTTATTTTAAATACTAAAACTAAGGATGATAATACCATAGTTATTACATGTGATGAAGATAAAAAAATATCTATAAGGTAAAGAAAAGACCATCTAGAATTTTCTAGATGGTCTTATTTAGATAGAAGTAACAATGGATAAACAAATGAATACTTTATTATATGAAGAAATAAAAAATACATATGATTAGGAAGTAAGGATTAAGGAGTGAGACAGAAGATGTATATAAATTACTTAAAGAAAAAAAACTTATATAATATTATGATATTTACATTTCCAATCATTACATTGTTTTTGAATTTAAATAATTATATTTTAAATATAATTATATTTTCTTTAGCAATAATACCATTAGCTATAAGGCTCGGAAATATTACGTCAGACCTTTCAAGCACTATTGGAGAGAAAAAAGGAGGATTAATTGCAGCAACCATAGGTAATATGCCAGAAATAATGATGGGGGTATGGTCTATAAAAGTTGGACTTATATCTATGGCAAAGGCAGCTCTTATAGGATCTATAATTAATAACATGCTTTTGGTTTTAGGTATCTCGGTTATATTAGGTGGTATTAAATATAAAGAGCAAAAATTTAATAAAAATATTGCAAAAACTAACTTTAATATGCTCCTTTTAGCAATGGCTTCTTTCACAATTATATTTTCAATTAGCAATTATACTAGTTTAAGTGAAACTACTTTAAATTCAATAGGTTTTAAAATTTCAATAATATTAATAGGTATATATCTTTTAGGATTAATATTTTCGCTATATACTCATAAAAATTTATTTGTATTAGGAGATATAGATGAGGAAATAGAGGAAATAAGATGGCAAGATTCCTATAAAAATTTAGGATATATAATAATCATTTCACTTTTATTGTATTTCATTTCGGAAAAGTTGATAACTAACATAAGTTTGTTTACAGAAGAAAAAAACATTTCGCCTGAGTTTATAGGAATAATACTCTTACCTATACTTGGAAATATAGGAGAGAATATTTCAGCAATAATGTGTGCGATAAAAAATAAAGTAAATGCATCACTAGAAATAGCTATAGGATCGTCGATACAAATAGCATTGTTTGCAACACCAGTGTTAATTACTTTTGGATATTTTTTAGGGATAAATATGAATATGATTTTTTCATCAATACAGATGGTAATGTTATTTATAGCGGTAATAATGAGCTATATAGTTTTTGTGGATGGAAAAACATATTGGTTTGAAGGATGTATACTAGTAGCTATATATGTCATTGTTACTATTTGCTATTTTTATGTTGCATGAAACAGATAGCTTAGTAATATAATTGAATGAAAGCAGTTGTAAGGGTGATGGTATGGGATATAATAAAATTATGAGCTCATATTATTCAGAGCTAACTAATTTAGTTTTTTTATTAGAAAAATACGTTAATTCATATAGATTACTTATAGGTGGAGCAGGCGAATTAAATGGAATTGCTCTAGCAAAAAAGAAAGAAGTAAAAGACGCGTTAAAGAGAGTAGATAAAGTTGGAGACTTGATAGATGATTTAATAGATATTTTAGAATGTTGTCAAAATACTTATTTGAATTACGTTAGATTAAAAAGTGACGTATTAATAGTAAAAACTGAAAAGGACTTGATATTAACCGAAATAGATAATGAGTTATTATTTCAAAATAACACAAGAGGAATTGGACCAGGAGAAAATATAAGAAGAAAAGGACCAGGAAGAATAGATATTGATGTAAATGTTGAGAATACTGACAGTTTTCCATTAGGATTCCTTGAAGATATTGGAGACAATACTTAAACATATAAAAAATGTGTTTTTCAAAAGAAAAACACATTTTTTTATAACTTATTAAAGTTTTTTTAACTTAAAAGTACTAATCATCAGATAAGAAAGTGCTATCATAAAGATTATAGGAATAATTTGAGCACTAGGGGAATTAACAGTAATTAAATCAAATAATGCAATTACTGATCCAGCTATAGTTATAGGGATTCCTGTAAACACTCCATCAAAAGTAGATAAATTATATCTTGCTAATCTAAAAGCACCACAAACTGGGAATATAATAACTAACATGTATCCAATTAAGCCAACAGGACCTAAATTTTGAAAATCATACATTACAAAAGTTAAAAATGCAGGTGCAACACCAAATGAAACTAAATCAGCTAAAGAGTCTAATTCTTTACCTAATTCAGATGATACTTGAAGAAAACGAGCAATTCTTCCATCATATCTATCTACTAAGCCTGCAATTATAATGAATATAGCGGCAAAAGAATAATTATTATTATATGTAGCTAATAATGATAATACGCCAAAACCAAGATTAGCAAATGTAAATATGTTAGGTATACTGCTTTTTCTCATATGATCACTCCTAAAAATTTTAAAATATCAATACCATGGATATTATACTCTATAAATCTAGAAAAATTAAGAGGTAAATCACTATAAAAGATAAATTTAAGACAAATATAAGGTTATTTACATAATTTGAAAGTGAATATATTAATACTTTGTAATACAATATAAATAAATGGATAAAATAAAAAGAATTATAAATTTAAAACATACAAAATATCTAATATTTGGATTTTAGAACCAGTATACTCGACAACATTTGGTAATAGTGTTATAATTCTTTTGATTCTATTGGAAATATAAGAGGAGGGAACTTCATGAAAAAGGTAAAATTTATTTATAATCCCTTTTCAGGAGAAAATATTATTCTTTCAGAATTAGACAAAGTAATTTCAATTCATCAAGAATTTGGATATCAAGTTTTGCCATTTAGAATAGAAAAGGGAGTAACTATAGAGGAAGCTTTAGATGAAATAGATGATTCCTATTACTATATATTGGTAGCTGGTGGAGATGGAACTGTCGATTCTCTAGTTAATGCAATGAAAAATAGAAATATAAATATTCCTATTGGAGTATTACCAGTAGGAACTGCAAATGATTTTGCAAAATTTTTAGGCATGCCTCATGATGTAAGCACTTGTGTAAGGCAAATATTGTCATCTGAACCTAAAGGTGTAGATATTGGTCAAATAAATGATAAGTATTTTGTCAATGTAGCAAGTACTGGATTATTTACAGATGTTTCTCAGAAAACGGATGTAAATTTAAAAAATACTATAGGTAAGTTAGCTTACTATTTAAAGGGGCTAGAGCAATTGCCTAATTTCAGAAAACTTAAAGTAAATTTGAAATCAAAAGAAGCTGAATATGATGGGCATATGTATTTATTATTGGTATTTAATGGACAAACTGCTGGTAATTTCAAGCTTGCTACTAGGGCAGATGTTATGGATGGATTTTTAGATGTTATCATGTTTAAAGCTACACCTATAAAAGAGTTAATACCACTTTTTATAAACGTGTTAAAAGGAGAACATTTAGATAACAACAATGTACTTTATTTTAAGACTAATGATTTAATGGTTTATTCTGACGAAGATATAGTTACTGATATAGACGGTGAAAAAGGTCCTGATTTTCCTTTAAGAATAAGATGTATTAATGAAGGAATAAAAGTTTTAGGCATAAAATAGCAATTAGTTTAATAATTATAAGTAGCATTAATAAGTGTTAGGGGTGTTTATGAGAAGAGAGTTCTTACACTATTTTATATTGTTACTTATAATTTTTTCATTTTGTGGCATATTAACGTCTTTAAAGAAATATTGTCCTAAAAAACTCAAGAGTTATGTTTTAATAGCTAGTGTTTTAGGTATGGTTTCATTTGGAGTACAATTTTATATGTCTTTGGCTGTAACTCAAGGTTATATAAATTATTTAAAACCATTAGTTTTTGTAAGTAATTTGGTGGATATATTTTTAATTCTGATAAGTCTTTATATTTTTCTAAGAAAAGAAGGATTAGAATTTAAGTGGGCATATCTTTATATGTTTTTAATGAGCATAAGTTTTGTTATAGCCATGGTATTTATAAAATCTATTGTAAAAGTAGATAAAATATATGGATATAAGATAATATTAGTTAATGATTTCTTATATAGGATTGTTTTTATAGCAATATTAGTTATGTTAACAGTAGTTATGATAATTTATATGGGGTATAGATATACATTAAAGGTGCCGTTTATTTTATTACTATTTTCTACTCTAGTAATGATTATAGAAAATGTTGCATATATGGCTGAAATAAGTGTATTCCCCTATCCATTAATATCAGAACTGATGATAGTTATTTTATTTATTTATGCAATGTATAGAAGCCGGAAAATTAATTAGAAAAAAACAGTATGATTTAATTATATAAAATAAGATCATACTGTTTTTTAGTTATCTTTTTATAGATTTCTTTTTTATAGGGTTTTTAGGTGGAACTGGTGGAATTAGATACTTTGGACCATTTCCTATTAAATCTTCTCTTCCAGCTTTTATTAAAGCATTTTTTACTAATTTATAATTTTTAGGAACCCTATATTGAATAAGAGCTCTTTGCATATCTTTTTCTTCTTGAGTTTTAGGTGTATAAACTTTCTCACCAGTTAATGGATTTACCCCTGTATAGTATATTGTTGTAGAAAGTGAGCCAGGAGTTGGGTAGAAATCTTGAATTTGTTCAGGGTTATATCCCATTTCTTTTACATAAAGAGCTAATTCTATAGCTGCATTTAAGTCAGAACCAGGATGAGAGCTCATTAAATAAGGAACTAAAAATTGCTTTTTACCAATAGCTTTATTTATACTAAAATATTTATTAACGAACTTGTCATAAACATCTCTGCCTGGTTTTCCCATTTGAGTTAATACTCTTGGAGATACGTGTTCAGGAGCAACTTTTAGCTGACCACTTATATGATGTTCACACAATTCTTTAAAAAACTCACCATTTTTGTCTTCTATTAAATAATCATATCTTATTCCTGAACGAATAAATACCTTTTTCATTCCAGGTAAATTTCTAACTTTTCTTAGGACTCCTAAGTATTCTTTATGATCAACAATTAAATTCTTACATGGTTTTGGGAACATACATTGTTTGTTTTTACATGTTCCATGTTCTTCTTGAAGTTTACAGGACTTATGTCTAAAATTAGCAGTAGGTCCTCCAATATCATGGATATATCCTTTGAAGTCATCTAAAGTAGTAAGAAGTTTCGCTTCATCTACAATAGAGTCTCCACTTCTGTTTTGAATGATTCTTCCTTGGTGGAAAGTTAAGGCGCAAAAGGAGCAAGAACCATAACATCCTCTATGAGAAGTTATAGAGAACTTAACCTCAGTTATAGCAGGAATACCGCCTAAGGAGTCATACATTGGATGTGGTATTCTTGTAAAAGGAAGATTATATGTTAAATCCATCTCTTCTTGAGTTAAAGGAAGCTGAGGAGGATTTTGAACTAAATATCTATCCCCGTGAGGTTGAACTATAGTTTTTCCTCTAATAGGATCTTGTTCTAGAGATTCAAGTTTGTAACTTTCCCCATAAGCAGACTTATTGCTAGCACAGTCTTCGAAAGAAGGTGTTTCAACATAATTTCTTAAGTTAGAAATATCCTTAGTTAAATAGCAGGTTCCTTTAACATCATTTATTTTAGAGATATCCATTCCATAGCTAAGTAAATCTGCTATTTGAATTATAGTTTTTTCTCCCATTCCGTATATAAGAAGATTAGCCTTAGAATCTAATAGTATGCTTCTTCTAACCTTATTGTCCCAATAGTCATAATGAGCAAATCTTCTAAGTGAAGCCTCAATACCACCTATTACAATTGGTATATCCTTAAAAGCCTCTCTAATTCTATTACAATAAACAATTACAGCTCTATCAGGTCTATATCCAGATTTACCACCAGGGGAATAAAAATCATCACTTCTTTTTCTTTTGGCAGCAGTATAATGATTAACCATAGAATCTATATTACCTGAATTAACTAAGAAACCGTATTTAGGTCTACCTAATTTTTTAAAATCATCAGCATTATTCCATTTAGGTTGAGGGATTATCCCTACAGAGTAACCTTGGGATTCGAGGGTTCTTCCGATAATAGCAGTACCAAAAGAAGGGTGATCAACATAGGCATCTCCAGTAACTATAATAAAATCTAATTGTTTTATATTATTTTTCTTTAAATCTTCCGTAGAAACAGGTAAAAATTTCTTATGTAAATTCATTAATTAAACTACCTTTCGTTTTAAGTTTTATAATTAATATATAATAACACAAGAAGTTAAAGATTATCAACTTTAAAGCAATGAAATGAAAAGTTTTTAGTTGCTTTTTTAGAAGAAAAGAATATAATAAAGTAGGGAATTAAATATTATATTTTTGTGAGGCTCCTACATAGACACACGCTACTGCCCAGAAACATCGAGAGATGCCAACGGGTCAGGAGGTATTATCGAAAGAAGGTATTACCTAATGTAGCTAGAGAATTAACTCTTAAGCTTTGTAGTGCTAAAACTCAGAATTAAAGTTAATATCTTTAATTGAATTTTAGAGCCTTTTAGGCTCTTTTTATTTTTTAAATTTTAAGGTGGTGAAAGAAAAGATGGAGGCTGGACCTCAAGGTGATACGTATAATAATTTGATGATTTTACAAAAGCTTGAAGGTATGGTTCTCTTAAATTTTCTTTAACTGAATCCATTCCTTCAAAAAGGAAAAACTAAATAAGGAGGAATGGATATGATAAAACTAAACGTATTTCTTTATAGTTCCATAATAGATAGAAAGGTTTATGATGAATTTGGAGATGTTTTAGGTGTACTAAAAGATGTTTATGTAACTGCTGAAGAGGGATATCCAAGAGCAATTGGTTATAGGGTAAAAAGAGGCAGTGTTATGTATGAATATGAATTCAGAACAATAGAATTTTATCTAAATGACTCTAACAAGGTTTTAATAAAAACTAAAGGAAGTAAGGAAATACTTCCTAGAAGTTATAGCTTTTTATTATCACAAAACTTGCTAGATAAAAGCATAGTGGATGTTAATGGTAAAAAGGTAGTTAGGGTTAATGACTTAAGAATTGCAGAGATAGCTGGAGAGTATAGAGTAATAGCTGTTGAAACTGGTTCTTCAGCCTTATATAGAAGAAAAGGATTAGAATCAGTAGCAAGGATTATTACAAAGTTTATGAAGAAAGAAATGGAAGATCAAGTCATTATGTGGGATGATGTTGAGTCTCTAGAATTAATTAAGGATTCTTTACAAATTTCTGTACCATATAAAAAACTGTCTACTCTACATCCAGCAGATTTAGCAGATATCTTAGAGACTTTGGACTCTAAGAATAGAAGAAAGATATTTGAAACGTTAGATGAGGATTTAGTAGCGGATACATTGGAAGAAATGGAACCAGAATATAAAGGTACAGCAATTAAAGAACTCTCAGAGTTAAAACAAGCTGAGATTTTAGAGAATCTACCTAACGATGAAATAGCAGATATTTTAGACGAGTTAGATGATGAATCTAGAGAAAAAATCCTATTCAACCTAGAAAAAGAAGATGCAGATGAGGTTAAAGAGTTACTATCTTATGAAGATGAAACAGCAGGTAGTATAATGAATAAGGACTTTATTGCATTAAATATAGATATATCTGTAAAAGAGACTATTGAAATATTTAAAGAAACAGAACCGGATGAAGAGGTTATGTATTCAGTTTACATTATAGATAGCGAAGAAAGGCTTTTGGGGAGTGTTTCTTTAAAAGATTTAGTTATGAATGATTCTGATGTTAAATTAAAAGATATAATGAATGATAAAATTCAAACTGCAAATTATAAGGAATCTTTATCTGAACTTGTGGATAAGGTAACTAAATACGATCTTTTATCTATTCCAGTTTTGGACGAAGAAAATAGGTTGTTAGGAGTCGTATTAACTCACGATGTTGTAGATGAAATATTACTTCCAGCATGGAGAAAAAAATCAAAGAAAAATGTTTAATATATTAAAAGACTATGAATTTAATAAGTTCATAGTCTTTTAAGTTTTATAAATATTAGAATAGTTTTTATAAAAACATATTGACTTTTAATTTTAATAGAATATAATTATATTATACAAACCATATCAGATTAGTGGGAATTTTAGCGATGATAAAGTAGAGTATCATAAATAGGTTAGTTTAAGAGAGAAGACGGTGGTGGAAAGTCTTTACTAAAGTTTTTGAGAAGTGCACTTTTGAGCTGATACCTGAAATTTATAGTAGGGTTATCCGGGAGTCAGCCGTTATAATGACAAAACACGAGAGTGTTTAAAAGCTGAGGCATTATTGTCTAATTAGAGTGGAACCGCGGGATATCTCGTCTCTTTATTTATAATTGAGATTGAGATTTTTTTTATTAGTAGTAAAATAAAAAGATATAAATATATATTATTATGGAGGGAAAATTATGATTTATAACAGTGCATTAGAATTAGTAGGAAATACACCTATACTAAAAGTAAATAGTTTAGTTGATGAAAATTCAGCAGAGGTTTATGTTAAATTAGAGAAATTTAACTTAGGGGGAAGTGTTAAGGACAGAGCTGCTTTAGGAATGATTGAAAAAGCAGAAGAACTAGGATTAATAAAAGCTGGTGATACTTTGGTTGAACCAACCTCTGGTAATACAGGAATAGCCTTAGCTCTAATAGGAAAATTAAAAGGATATAAAGTAGTTATTACTATGCCAGAAACAATGAGTAAAGAAAGAAGAGATCTTTTAAAAGCTTATGGTGCTGATTTAATATTAACAGAAGGCGCTAAAGGTATGAAAGGTGCTATAGCAAAAGCTACTGAATTAGTTGAAGAGTTTGGCTATTTTATGCCACAACAATTCTTAAATTTAGCAAACCCAGAAAAACACTATGCAACAACAGCTGAAGAAATATTGAAAGATCTACCTGAAATAAATGCATTTGTTTCAGGAGTAGGAACTGGTGGAACAATTACTGGAGTAGGTAAAAATATTAAAAGTAAAAAATCTGACGTTCAAATAATAGCAGTTGAACCAGCGAAATCTCCAGTTTTAGCAGGTGGAAATCCAGGACCACACAAAATCCAAGGAATTGGAGCCGGATTTATTCCAGATATATATGATAGCTCAGTTGTGGATGAAATAATTTCAGTAACAGAAGAAGACTCATTTAAAACAGCAAAAGAATTTGCTGAAAAAGAAGGCGTGTTAATTGGAATTTCTGCTGGTGGAGCCTTATATGTAGCTTTACAAGTTGCTAAAAAACTTGGCAAAGGTAAAAAAGTATTAACAGTTGCTCCAGATGGAGGAGAAAAATATATTTCTATGGGTCTTTACGAATAAAAATAGATTAAATTAAATATGTAAAAGCAAGAGAATGCTATTGATTATTGGCATTCTCTTTTTTTTATATTAAAGTATTAAGTATATAATGTTATAATAAAATGTAAGAGTTTGCAGTTTTTAAGTTGAAATAGTAAGGAGAATAGAAAATGATATCGACCAGATTTGCAAAAATATTAAGAATTCTTCCAGAAGGGTTATTTATAGCTTTAGCAAAAAGAATTGCTTATGGATATATAAAAAAGTACGCTAATATACACATAATGGGACAGGAGAATATTGATAAAGTTAGTGGTTCAAAAATCTTTGTTTGCAATCATCTAAGTAACTCAGATGGACTAATTTTAAGTAAAATACTTAAAGATAGATATGATCCGTATTTTATTGCTGGGGTAAAACTGTCAAATGATCCAGTAACAAGTTTAGGGACTAAAATAGTAAAAACTATAAACATAAAGCCCAATTCTGCAGATAAGGAAGCTTTAACTAATATAATCAAAGTTGTAAAGGAAGGGGATAATATCTTTATATTTCCAGAAGGAACTAGAAGCAGAACTGGATCAATGATAGAGGCGAAAAAAGGTATAATTTTAATAGCAAAACTAACTAAAGCGCCAATAGTTCCTATTGGAATTTGGGGAAGTGAAAAACTTTTGCCTATTAATAAAGATGGGGATATGGCTAAAGAAAAATGGAATCATGCTGATGTGAATATAAAAATTGGAGAAACTATAACTATTCCAGAGAAAGAGAAAAATGAAGATAAACACCAATATGAAAATAGAATACTAAACTCTATAATGACAAGCATAGCTAAGCAGCTACCTAAAGAATATAGAGGATTTTATTCATAAAAAAGAGGCGATATAATGAAAAAGAAAACAAGAGAAATATTAGAGAAATTAAAAGAAGAATATCCAGATGCTTCATGCGAATTAAATCATAAGTCACCATTCCAACTTTTAGTAGCAACTATACTATCAGCTCAAACTACCGATAAAAAAGTGAATGAAGTAACAGAGAGTATGTTTGAAGAGTATCCGGACTTAGATAGCTTTCTTAATTTAACGCAAGAAGAAATAGAAGAAAGAATAAAAAAGATAGGTTTGTATAGAAATAAAGCTAAAAATATATACATAATGTGTAGGCAGTTAAAAGAAAGTTTTAATGGAGAAGTACCTAAAACTATGGAGCAAATAGTTTCTTTAGCTGGTGCAGGGAGAAAGACTGCAAATGTAGTTTTGTCTAATGCTTTTGGTGTTCCAGCTATAGCTGTAGATACACATGTGTTTAGGGTATCAAATAGAATAGGTCTAGCTAAAGCAAAAGATGTTCAAGAAACTGAAAATCAGTTAATGAAGGAGTTACCTAAAAAAGAATGGAGTTTAGCCCACCATCTTTTGATTTTCCATGGAAGACGTTGTTGTTATGCTAGAAAACCTAATTGTTCTGAGTGTGTTATTAATGATAAGTGTAATTATTATAAAGATAATAAAAAGGTTGTGTTATAGGCACAACCTTTTTATATTTACTCAGTGAATTTTCAATAAAATTACAATTATTTGTCATAATATACATAATTGTGATTATTTATGAAGAAAAACGATTAAAAAGACTTTATTTTGTAATAAAATAAAAGATTAATGCATACAAAAAATATAGGAAATAATGTAATAAAATACTATAATATAGACTATAAGGAAAAAAACCTAAATATTTAAAGTCAAGTTTGTATATAGGAAGGAACTGAGTATGATTACATTATTAAAAAGATTATTTCAATCGTATAAAGTGAGAAAAATATATAAAAGTGTTTACAATATAAATGAATTTAATGATTCAATAGTTATTGAATTGGATAATAATTTTCATATAACATATGCCAATGACAAAGGTATTAATGTACTAGATAATACTTGTAAAGGGCATATTAGGGATGTATTTAAAAAGAGCGATTTTGAGTTTTTGAATTTTGAGATAATAAAAAAAATTAAAAATGATTTAGAGCTTTATCATATATGGAAAGGGGCGGTTTTAATTAAAAAAAAACATGAAGAGAATTCAAGGGTCTATAGTGGGATAATATATAAAATAGAGAGAGAAGATAGATATGTGGCTGTTTTTAAAGAGGATGTTATAACAATAAGTGATAGTTTTCATAAGGAAGATCAGGATTGTTTTATAAATGAAGCTAGATATTCTAAAATCTTTAATTTATGTACGGATTTAATATATATGGTTAAAGTTGAAGGACTAGAGATTGTAGATGCAAACTTAGCAACTTGTAGGTTTTTAGAGGCTGAAAAGAAAGATGTACTAGGTAATACCCTAAGTGACGTGTTTGATAAAGAATTTATGATTAATGAGAACTTAATGGAAAGTATAAAGAAAAATAGATCTCCTCAAAGACAAGCTATATGTACAATAAAAGATGGAGAAAAAGTGTACTTTGAAATTAACTACTCTCCAATTTGTGAAGATGATGGGAATATCTCCGGAATTTTATGTTTAGCTAGAGATATAACGGAAAGAAATAAGATAGTAAAATTAGAAATGGAGAAAGAAAAAAGCAAGAGATTGTTAGATGAAATAAAACAATATGATAAAATTAAGACTGAATTTTTTGCCAATATATCTCATGAGCTAAGAACCCCAATTAATGTGATTTTTTCTGCAATTCAGGTCATGGGCATATATAAAAATAATCTTGATTATTCCAAAACTCAATTTATTAAGTATAGTAAAATGATGAAACAAAATTGCTATAGATTACTAAGAGTAGTAAATAATTTAATAGATATTACAAAAATTGATTCTGGTTACTTCAATGTTAATATAGGAAATTATGAAATAATAAAAATATTAGAAGATATTACATTAGCAGTTGTAGAACATGCTTCATATAAAGGAATAAGTATAACATTTGATACGTTCACGGAAGAAAAAATGATTGCTTGTGATCCAGATAAAATAGAGAGGATAATGTTGAATCTTTTATCCAATGCCATTAAGTTCACAGATTTTGGTGGGAATATATATATTAATATTAAAGAAAAAAAGGATGGATATATTTATATACATGTAAGAGACAATGGTAGAGGGATACCTAAGGAAAAAGTTGATGTTATTTTTGAGAGATTTCTTCAAGTAGACAAATCACTAGCAAGAGACCATGAGGGGACTGGTATAGGGCTATATTTAGTTAAGCTTTTGGTCGAGTTACAAGGTGGAAAAATAGATGTTAAATCTGAACTGAATAAAGGAAGCGAGTTTATAGTTAGATTACCAGATAGAAGAGTTAAAGATGTAAAAGAAAATTTTCATAAAAAAAATATTGAAGAAAAGTATGAAAAAATAAATATGGAGTTTTCGGACATATATGATATAAATTGATTTTAATAAACTTCAAATTGCATAATTAAAGTGATATAATAAACAAAGATTTCAGTTATTATGCGGAGGGAAAATTATATGAAAGTTGGAGTTATAATGGGGGGAGTATCTTCAGAAAGAGATATTTCTTTAAAGAGTGGTAATTCGGTAGTTGAAAATTTAGATAGAAGTAAGTATGAAGTTGTTCCAATTGTCTTAGACAGTAAGGAAGATGTTATAGATAAGGTTAAAGGAATTGATTTTGCTTTACTTGCACTTCATGGAAAATTTGGCGAAGATGGAACAATACAAGGTGTTCTTGATACCCTTGGAATTCCTTATTCAGGATGTGGACTTTTAAGCTCATCTGTTTGCATGGATAAGGATATGACTAAGAAGGTACTTAAAGCATGTGATATAAGAACTGCAAGATGGTACACTGTAATGTCAATTGATGAGATAGATTATAAGTTAATAGAAGAGTACACTTATCCTGTAGTTGTAAAACCTAATAGTGGAGGATCATCTGTAGCAACTTTTGTAGTTAATTCAAAAGATGAGATTGAAAATTGTGTAAGTGAAGCTCTTAAATGGGACAAAGAGGTAATGATAGAAGAGTACATTAATGGAGATGAAATAACTTGTCCGGTTATTGATGGAAAACTTCTACCAATAATAGCTATTAAACCTAAGTCAGCATTTTTTGATTATACATCTAAGTACACAGATGGTGGAGCAGATGAGTTTGTAATAGAGCTAGAGAAAGAACTGCATAAAGAAGTAGAGAAAATGGCGCTTGAAACTTATAAGGCTCTAAAATGCTCTGTTTACTCTAGAGTAGATATGATAATAAAAAATGGAATACCATATATTTTAGAGGTAAATACATTACCTGGAATGACTAAAAATTCATTAATTCCCAAAAGTGCAGCAGGGGTTAATATAAACTTCAGCGAGTTACTAGATATCATAATAGAAAAGTCTATTAAATTAAGAGGATAAGTTAAATTCTAAGGATAACAGAGTAAAATCTATTATCCTTTTCCTATTCTTTAGGAAAACTTAAGAATTTATTGTATATTTATAAAGATTTCAGAAGTAAAATATACACATAAGGTATATAAGGAGAGGATTTGAGATTTATGGATAAAGAAGTTGTACTTATCGTAGATGATGAAAAAGAAATACGAGATTTAGTTGAGATATATTTAAAAGGTGAAGGATATATAACTATAAAAGCAGGAGATGGGGAAGAGGCTTTAGAGATTTTAGAAAAAAACAAGGTGGATTTAATAATTTTAGACATAATGATGCCAAAATTAGATGGAATAGAAATGTGTTTGAAAGTTAGAGAAACAAGAAACATTCCTATAATTATGCTGTCAGCAAAAACACAAGATATGGATAAGATATTAGGATTAAATACAGGTGCAGATGATTATGTGTCAAAACCATTTAATCCTTTAGAGTTAATTGCTAGAGTGAAGTCTCAATTAAGGAGATTTAAAAGATTAAACCAATCAAGTAATAATTCCAATCAGTCAATCGAAGCTGACAAAACTAATATATTAGAAGTTGATGAAGTTGTTATAAACCTAGAAAGTCATCAAGTTTTTTTAGCTAATGAGGAAATAAAATTTACTCCAATAGAATTTGATATTCTTGCATTACTTTCTAAGAACAAAGGAAAAGTATTTTCTATAGAAAATATTTATGAAAGTGTTTGGAATGAGCAATTCATACAATCGGATAATACTGTAATGGTTCATATAAGAAAAATACGAGAGAAACTTGAAGAAAATCCAAGAAAACCAAAGTATATAAAAACTGTTTGGGGAGTAGGTTATAAAATTGATAAATAAGATTAAGAGATTATTTAATTGGATATTAAATCTTAAAATAATGAAACCAATAAAGATAGCTTATACAATCTTTAACAGCAAAATGGAGAAAAGCATAAGGTTTGAGTTGGTTGTTGTATTCGGAATATGTTTTTTGATAGCATTTTTTTCTTATGGTATATTAAATAAAAAACTTTCTAGAAATGTATCTTATCAGACAATAAAATATAACTATAGATATGATGAAGATTATTATAAGCGAATAGTTTCAGATCTAAAAAAGGATAATATTAATGTTGAAAATAAGGAAAAAGTTGATGATTTTCTTGATAATTATACTATGAGCAATGCAAGCTTGATCATATGTAACATAGACGGGAAGATTTATTACAAAACTAAGGATATAGTGTATGAGAGCATAAATTTAGAAAGTATATTTACGAATTCTATAGATAGCGTTAGTAGTGAAAAAGAGAAAACTTATATTTATCCGACCAAGACAAATAATGAAAATTTATTTATTATATTTCAAATTAAGGCTGAAATTGCGCAATCACCAATAAGCTATGAAGAGACTAATCCGTTTTTAGCTTTAATAGGATCAGTAATAATATTTGTGTTTGTATTTATGAGAATTACAAATAATAAAATGAAATACATAGAAGAAATATCAAAGGGATTAAAAGTTATAGCATCTGGTGATTTGAATTATAGAATAAATGAAAAGGGAAAAGATGAGCTTAAAAATTTAGCTTTAAATATTAACCATATGGCAGACGAGATAAATAGTAAAATAGAGAAAGAAAGACTAGTAGAAAAAACAAAAAATGAGCTTATTACTAATGTTTCTCATGACCTAAGAACACCACTAACTTCGATTATGGGATATTTAGGATTAGTTAAGGAAGAGAAATATAATAGTGAAGAGCAAAAAAAAGAGTACTTGAATATAGCATTTTCAAAGGCAGAAAGACTAAAGATGCTAATAGAAGATTTATTTGAATTCACTAAACTTACTAACCAAGAAATTAAACTTAATCTAACGGAAGTAAATATTGTTGAGTTTATATCACAATTAACTGATGAAATGTTACCCCTATTTGAAGAGAAAGAATTGAAAGTTATCCAATCATATCCTCAAGAAAAAGCAATGGTTCTTTTAGATAGCGATAAGATGTTAAGAGTGTTTGAAAACTTATTAACTAATGCCATAAAATATTCATACAAAGACAGTGAAGTAAAAATTTCTTTATGGATGGTTAATAAAGAGGTGTTTATTTCTGTTAAAAATAGGGGAGACCATATGGACAGAAATAAATTAAAAAATGTATTTGATAGATTCTATAGGACTGACGAGTCAAGAAACTCTAATACTGGCGGAAGCGGTTTAGGATTAGCTATAGCTAAGAATATAGTTACCATGCATAGTGGAAAAATATGGGCAGAATCATTAGGTAATAATATAACTTTTGTGGTGAAATTAAATGTGAAATAGCTGTAACTATTTTACAATGCAGATTATATTATAGTAATAAAGTAATAAATGTGGAGGCAAAAGATGCAGGATAGAAATCCTCGTAGTCTTTTTGGACTTGATATTAATGAGTATACACAAGGTGTAAACTTTCAAGTTCTGGCTAGTACAGTTGATTTTTTGTACTTAAGGTCGTCGGGATCAGCGACAGGTAGATTTAGAGTAGATTTAAAGTTTTTACAGTTTGCAAAGGGTGCAAGGGAGTTTGGAATACCAGTAGGGGCTTATCATTACGGAGTGCCATCTTATGATTTGACAACTGCTGATAATCAATGTGATGACTTTATAAATACTCTTCAACAAGGATTTGGAAATAAGGATTATGGTGATTTATTTCCAGTTTTAGATGTAGAAACGCCACAAGATGATTCAATGACCACTGCAGCAATAGTAAATTGGATAGACAGATTTAGAAAGAGATTTGAAAGTAAAACTAATCGAAGACTTATGTTTTACACAGGGTTATTTTTTATAAATATTCATGATGACTTTAAAGTTAATGGAAGATATCCATTGAGTGATATGCCGCTATGGATAGCTATGTATAAAGAAATCCCTGGAAATCCTCCTTATCCAACAGACGCTGGTGGATGGAAGAGATGGAGAATATGGCAGTGGACAGAAACCGGAACTGTAAGAGGGGCTAATCCTCCTAATGACTTAAACTGGGGACCTGATAATATAGCATACTTAATGCAACCAGCTGTGGTACAAGGATTGTTTGCAAGCATGGATAGAAATAATATATATGTTACTTGGACTAAAAACAGGGAACCTGATTTAGCAGGATATAATATTTTTATTAATGGAGAATACTATACTACAGTGGATAAAAATACTACAAGATTGGTTATTCCAAGAAGAAATTTAAAAATATCTCAAAGTGAGCCTATAGAAATATCAATACATGCTTTCGATACAGATAGAGAAATATCTAAGAGAAGGGCAAGATTTACAATAAACCCTAATCAAAGAAAAGATCTTTTGGAGGAAGACAGAATTTATTTTAATGATTCAGATTTATTTTTTTAAGAAACAAGGTTTGCCATTAGGTAAACCTTGTTTTGTTATTATTGGAATAATAAATTAAGATTTTTGTAAAACTATTTTAGTTTAATGAAAAATAAATTTGTAGTATAATGTATTGACAGGGAGAAAGGAGAGATTAAATGGAGGAAAAGAAGAAAAAGAAAAGTTCTAAAAGTAAGGCAAGAAGAAATATACTTTTTACAGTAGCCACTGTAGTTATGTTAGGAGTTTTTGCTACCTCAGCATATGCTATAGCATCTAATAATAGGGTTAAACAGTGGGAAGATAAAATCTATCCTAATATTAAAGTTAATGGAGTTGATCTTTCAGGAAAAACTAAAGAAGAAGCAGTAGAAATGCTTAAAAATAGTTTTGAAGAAAAAATAAACTCCAAGAAAATAAATGTTAAAGTAAATGATAAGATTTTTACTTTAGGATACTCAGATATTAGTCCTGAATTTAATATAGAAGAAACAATAGATAAAGCTATTTCTATAGGTAAAGGTTCTAATTTTTTCAGTAAAAAATCTTGGATTGACGGCAAACACAATGAGGACTTATCATTAGAATTTAATTATGATGAAACCAAGTTAGAACCATTTAAAACTTCAATAAAAGATAGTGTTAAAACAGGATCAAAAAATGCATCAATATCTATAAGTAATGGGAAAATATCAATTACTCCAGAAGTTGATGGTACAAAAGTAAATGAAGATGAACTTAATAATAAGTTAAAAGATGTTATAGATGGAAGTATAGATAAAGATATAGAAATAGTAGTTGCTACAGAGATAGATAAACCTGCTATTACTAAAGATGAGCTATCGAAAATAAATTCTAAGATTTCAACTGCACAGACAAATTTTTCTAGTTCAACTTCAGAAAGAGCTTCTAATGTTGAACTAGCAACAAAGTTTTGTAATGGCAAGCTTTTAATGCCAGGAGAAGTATTTAGTTACAATGAGGTTGTAGGAGAAAGAAGTGCTGCTAGAGGATTTAAAAATGCAGCTGTTTTTGTAGGAGATAGAGTTGAACAAGATGTAGGTGGTGGGATATGTCAAGTATCTACGACCTTATATAGAGCTGCTATGGAGGCAAATTTAAAATCCACAGAGAGATATAATCACTCTATGCTTCCAGGTTATTCACTTCCAGGTCTTGATGCAACTGTAGCTTGGGGACTTTTAGATTATAAATTTAAAAATTCATATGATTTTCCTGTATATATTGAATCATATACATCTAACAGAAATGTAATATTTAATATATATGGAAGTAAAGAAGGTATGGCTGGAAAGACATATAAATTAATTGCCGAGACTACAGAAACTTTACAACCTACTGTCACAACAAAAGAGGATGCAACTTTAAACGAAGGAACAACTCAATGGGAGAAGAGTCCAGTAGTAGGTTATAGAGCAAAAAGTTACTTAATAACTTATGAAAATGGAAAAGAAATAAATAGAGAAACTGTTTCAACTGACAAATATACTAAGGTTGATGGAGTAGTTATAAAAGGTACTAAAAAGGCAGTACAAAATAAAGTACCTTCAACTGAAACTCCAGCAACTCAAAATACAAGTGAACAAAATCCTAATACACAACAATAAGAATAATAAACAATAAGAATAATAAACAAAAATAATAATAAACAAAAAAATCATCGGTTTAGAGCTGATGATTTTTTTGTTTTCTAAATGAGTATAATAAATTTGCACATTAAAAATATAAAAAATATTAATTTTATAATAAATTAAGTGGATAACATATGAATTAATTATTATAATTTTAATAATGATGTAAAAAAATATGGAGTTAATTAAGGGAGGATTAAATATTGGATTATAAACTTGTATGTATAGATATGGATGGAACGCTGTTAAATAGTAATAAAAAGGTGACAGAAGAAACTAAAAAGGTATTGCTAGAAGCAAGAGATAAAGGTGTGAAAATAGCTATTTCTACAGGAAGAATATATAATAATGCAGCTTTTTATTCTAAATACATTGGATTGAATTCTCCTGTAATAGCAGCTAATGGAGCTATTATAAAAGATGTCAATGATAAAGAGATTTATAAAGGTGTAATAGGGTATGAAACTTGTAAGAAAGTCTTAGAGGTTCTAAAAAAGTATAAAATGAAACCTAATTTCCACACTCATAATTCTATTTTTTGTGGTGGAATTTTAGAAAAATTATTTATATATTTATTTATAACAAGAGGAATACCATCAGATTATAAAGTTAAATTATATTCTGTAAAAGATAATGAATGGGATAAAGTATTGCTTGATAATCAGTCTGAAATTTTAAAGTGTATAAGTATACATACTAGCAAAGAGGTTGTTAAAAAGGTAAGAGAAGAGTTAAAGCAAATTAAAGGTATAGAAGTATCAAGTTCTAATATGCTTAATATAGAAATAAATGCTGAAGGTGTTTGTAAAGGAAAAGGTGTAGAAATTTTAGGCGAGAAGTTAGGTATAAAAAAAGAAGAGATAATAGCGATTGGCGATAATGAAAATGATTTAACAATGATAGAATATGCTGGATTAGGTGTAGCAATGGGAAATGCACCTCAATTTATAAAAGATAAGGCCGATTATATAACTTCTACTAACAACCAAGAAGGTGTATCAAAAGTTATAAGAAAATTTATATTAAAAGAAAATATATAATTCAATAGTAATACATACTACTACTGAGGTGATAAAAATGTTTATTCCAAGTAGAGTAATAATAGAAGAAAAGGCTCTAGAATATAAGCTAGGCGAGGAACTACTAAATAGATTTCGTAAAGAAGAGAAAGAAATAATAATATCAAAAGGACGAGTAAGTGGAATTCCCGGTAATACTCCTAGAGAAATGTATGTAGAAGGTAAAAGCACACTGGTAGTAGGAGTAAGGAAAATATTAGATTTTCAAAGTTGTAAGCCTTCCGCTCATTATCAATTACCATTAGTAAGTGGGTGTATGGGAATGTGTGAGTATTGTTATTTAAATACTCAATTAGGTAAAAGACCATATACAAAAATTCATGTAAATTTAGATGAGATCTTTGGAAAAGCATTAAAGTATGTTGAAGACAGGAAACCAGAGGTAACAATATTTGAAGGAGCAGCAACATCTGATCCAATACCTGTAGAACAATATACTGGAGCTTTAGAGAAGGCTATAGAGTTATTTGGAAGTAACGAATACACTAAGTTTAGATTTGTAACTAAATATGGAGATGTTGACTCTTTGCTTAACCTAAAACATAATGGGAGAACTACTATAAGATTCTCAATAAATACAGATAACATTATTATAAAGTTTGAACATAAAACAAATGGAATAAATGAAAGAATAGAAGGAGCCTATAAAATTGCAAAGGCAAACTATCCGTTAGGATTTATTATAGCGCCTGTGTTTCTTTATGATAATTGGCAAGATGATTATAAAGAACTTATAAACAGAATTGGGGAATTATTTAAAGGCTATCAAGTGAATTTTGAAATAATATCTCATAGATTCACAAAAAGAGCAAAAGAAAATATTTTAAGCGTTTACCCAAAAAGCTTGCTTCCTATGGATGAAGAAATAAGAAAATTTAAATATGGACAATTTGGATATGGTAAATATGTTTATTCTAATGAAGAAATAAATAATATGAAAAGTTTCTTTTATGAAAATATTACGAAATATTTTGATGAGAAAAATATAAATTATATAATTTAGTGTTTTGACTAATATATTTCTATAGTGTAATATAAATTTAAGATGGATTAGCTTTACCATCTTATTTTCTTGAATAATAAAATTTTATTATTCAAAATGGAGGGACAAAAGAGTGAATCTTAACATAGTTTTGTATCAACCTGAAATACCGCAAAATACAGGAAATATAGCTAGAACTTGCGTACTTACTAATTCTAAATTACACTTAATAAAACCTATGGGCTTTTCTATAGATGAGAAAAGTGTAAGGCGGGCAGGATTAGACTATTGGAAAGATCTTGATTTAGAAGTGCATGAAGGTTTTGAAGACTTTATGGCTAAGTATGGACATAATACTATATATTTATCATCTACACATGCAGATAAGTATTATAATGAAATAAAGTTTCAAGCTGGAGATTTTATTATGTTTGGAAGGGAATCATCAGGGGTTCCTAAGGAGGTTCATGAAAGAGTACAAGGTATGAGAGTGCCTATGATAAATACTAGCACTAGAAGTCTTAATTTATCTAATACAGTTTGCGTAATAGCATATGAAGCATTAAAACAGTTGGACTTTCCTCAGATGAAGTAAATTTCTTTTTGGAATTATAGATATTTATTTTGTAGAGTAATATATTAAGATGAGTGAGGGAGAGTAAATTATGAATAAAATAAAAATAGTTACTGATTCGACGGCGGATTTGCCTAATAATATTATTTTAGAGAAGAGTATTGAGTCATTGCCATTATTAATAAATTTTGGGGAAGAAAGTTATTTAGATGGAACTGAAATTACTAGAAATGTTTTATTCCAAAAAATAAGAGAAGGGAATGTATTTCCTACTACAGCTCAAGTTACACCTCAAAGATTTTATGAAACATATAAGAAGTTATTAGAAGATGGTTATAAAATTATATCTATTCATTTATCTTCAGATATGAGTGGGACTTATCAATCAGCATGTATTGCAAAAGAAATGCTAGATAGTAAAGATATAGTTGTAATAGACTCTAGGAATGTTACGGCAGGACTAGGATTATTAGTTTTAAAAGCTGCAGAATTAGTTGAACAAGGATTAGAAATACAAGATATAAAAAATGAAATTGAAAGAAGAATACCTCACGTAAGAAGTTCTTTAGCTTTTGAATCTTTAGAATATCTAGTTAAAGGTGGACGTTTATCTAAAACAGCAGGGACTATAGGAAGTGTTTTAGGTATTAAACTTATATTAGAAGTTAAAGACGGTAAAATGGCTGTTAAGGATAAGGTTAGAGGAAGTAAAAAGGCAGTTAAAATAATTCTTGAAGAGTTAGAAGAATACGGATATGAGTCTGGGGAACCAGTTATGATTTTAGATGCGGAAAATAAAGAGATTTACGGAGCGCTTAAAGAGAAGCTAATAGAGAAAAATATTAATTTTGTAGAAGCTGAGGTAGGATGTACAGTTGGTATACATTCTGGACCAGGAGCTGCAGGAATATTTTTCATTCCAAGAGGAAGTATTAATTAAAGAAAAGACTACTTAGATTAAATTGACTCTAAGTAGTCTTTTCCTTAACTATGATTTAAAAATAATTTAATATTTTTCGGATAAACTAACTCTAAAGGAGGTTTGGTTTAATGAAAAATAGGCGGTTAAGTTATTTTATAATTATAATTTTGATTTCTAGTAATTTATGTTCTTGCAATATAATTGAAAATACTTTTCTTCGAAAAACTACTAAAGTAGGCTTCTTATCAGATAAGGGAGTATTTAAAGAAAATAATTTTAATGAACAATCCTATAAAGGTGTATTAGAAGCGGTTCAGGATTTTAATATAAAAAGTGTATCAGTAGAAAATGATAGTAAAGAAACCATAGAAAAAAACTTAAGAAAACTTGCTAATAAGACTGATTTAATTATAGTAACAGGAGAAGACATGAACGTGGCATTAAATAAAATCTCAAAAGACTTCTCTGACAAGATTTTTGCAATAATTGATGGGAAAAGTGACAACGAAAATGTTAAAAGTGTAAAATTTAAAGAGCAAGAAGGTGCCTTTCTTGTAGGTGTATTAGCTGGAAGACTTACAAAAAGTAATAAGGTTGGTTTTATAGGTGGAGATATGGATGATGTTTTAGAAAGGTTTTATACAGGATATGCAGCTGGAGTAAATAACGTAAATAAAATTGCCTCAGAATCTTTATTAAATGGAGAAACCGCAAGATATACAATGGATTTTAAGGATAAAGATAAAGCCTATAATATAGCTAAAGAACTTTATGAAGATGGATGCGATATAATTTTTCAAGCAGTAGGAGAAGCAGGTGAAGGCGTTTTTAAAGCTGCAATGGAAGAAAATAAATATGTTATAGGAGTAGATCAGGATCAAGCAGAAATATATAAGGAATATAGTTCAGTAATAATGTCATCTATGATAAAAAGAGTAGATAAGGCTACCTATGAAGTGTGCAAGGAAGTAGCAACTGGGACTTTTAAAAGTGGTAAAAACTACATCACAACTTTAGGGCTAAAAGATGGATATATAGATATTGCACCTTCAACAGAACAAAAGATTTCAAAAAACTTAATGAATGAAATAAATGATTATAAAAATAAGATAATAGAAGAAAAATTTATAGTACCTGAGAAGACGATACAAATTAAAGAATATTTAATAAAATAATAAAAATGAGCAAATAAATTCCATTTACTGCAAACCTTTTATTAAAATTAATAATATTGTTGTCGTAGGTTGATTTTTTATAGTAATAACAGTTAAAATAGTTAATATATAAAGGAATTAAGGGTGATGGAATGAATATGAATTTTAATATGACTCTAACACAAGAGCAAAAGCTTATTATGACACAGCAGATGCAACTTTCAATTAAGCTCTTACAGATGTCATCAAATGAATTATTAGAGTATATAAATAAAGAATTTGCAGAAAACCCAGTTATTGAAACCAATTATGAAAAGGATTTAGACGAAGTAAAAATACAGGATAGATATGATTATAAAGAAATGATAAAATACTTTGAGTCAGATAACTACGGATCCCAAAGTTATGGTAGCTATGATGAAGACGAGGTGTCACCTTTTACATTCATATCAGCTCAAAAGTCATTAAAGGACTTTTTAATTGAGCAGATTATAGACTTAAACATAGATGAATTTCATAAGAGTCTATGTATTTATATAGCAGAGAGTTTAGATAATAAAGGGTATTTAGATATTTCTACACAAGACATAAGTAAGGAATTAAAAGTTCCATTAGATACTGTTGAAAAGGCTTTAAAAACTCTACAATCTTTAGAACCAGATGGAATAGGAGCTAGAGATTTAAAAGAATGTTTAACAATACAATTAGAGAAGCAATATTTTGATGATGAAAATCTTTTTGAAATAATAGAAAATCATTTAGAAGACATTGCAGATAATAGATATAATCAAATAGCTAAAGCTTTGAATATTACGCCTAAAGAAGCTCAAGAATATGGGGACATTATAAAAGAATTAGAACCTAAACCATCAAGAGGATTTTATACAGGGGATGATGTAAAGTTTATAATTCCTGATGCTACAATAAGAAAGATTGATGGAGAATATTTTATACTTATGAATGATGACGTTTTACCTAAGTTATCAATAAATTCTATGTATAAAGAAATATTAAACAATTCTAAGGATGCATTTGCAACAGACTACGTAAAACAAAAAATAAATGGTGCAATGTTTTTGATAAAAAGTATAGAGCAAAGAAAAAGCACATTATATAGAGTTTTAGAGAAAATTTTAGAGAAGCAAATGGATTACTTTGAAAAGGGAGAAAGTTACCTAAAACCAATGACATTAAAGGAAATAGCTGAGGAATTAGGTATTCATGAATCAACAGTTAGTAGAGCTATAAAAGAAAAATTTATTTTAACATACAGAGGAACAGTTAAAATAAAAAACCTATTTACTACAGGGCTAACAGTAACAGATGGTGGAGAAGACACAAACATATTAAACATTAAAAATGAAATAAAAAGTCTTGTAGATAAAGAAAATAAAGAAAAACCTATATCTGATCAAGTTATTTGTAATGAACTTAATAACAAAGGGTATAATATATCTAGAAGAACCGTTGCAAAATACAGAGAAGAAATGGGAATTAAATCATCAAGTAAAAGAAAAAGATTTTAAAATAAATAGCAATAAAATACTATAGAGATATAATATTTTATTGCTATTTGAGTAATAATAATAATTTTTTAGAAAAATTTTCACAAAATCTCTTTCAAATTTAATTATAGTGTTTTATAATAATAGATGTGGGACATAAAAGTTTCAAGTGGGACATAGGCGTACCAAAGGAGTGTTGGAATTGCAAAACATTTTAAAGTTACTTAAAAGTATTGTCCCTGAATTAGTTGAAGTTCTAGAAAAAAGGTACAATATATTAAGAACTATATATTACTATCAGCCTATAGGGCGTAGAATTTTAGCCAACAAGCTAAATTTAAGTGAAAGAATAGTTAGGACAGAAGTGAATTTTTTAAAGGCACAAAATCTTATCCAGATAAACACTCCCGGAATGAGCGTTACAGTTGAGGGAGAAACAGTAGTGGAAGAGCTAAAAGATTTTCTCCATGAAATTAAAGGCTTAGCTGAACTAGAGGATGAGATATGTAAGATTCTTAAGCTTAAAAAAGTCATCATTGTCCCAGGTGATATAGAAGCAGATGCTTCTATAATTAAAGAATTAGGTAAAGCAGCAGCTAACTACGCAAGAGAAATAATAACAAATAAAGACGTAGTAGCCATAACTGGAGGAAGTACAATAAAGGAAGTTGTACATAACTTCCCAAAAGTAAACAATCTAAGTGATGTCTTAGTAGTTCCAGCAAGAGGTGGAATGGGTAAAAAAGTTGAAACTCAAGCTAATACCTTAGCAGCGGAACTAGCACACAAACTAAACGGAAGCTATAAAATGCTTCATATTCCAGAGAATATTAGTGGAAATGCTTTAGATACTTTACTTAAAGAAAAAGAAATAAAAGACATTATTCAAAACATTCATAAAGCTGACGTTCTTATATATGGAATAGGAATAGCAGATGAAATGGCTGAAAAAAGAGGTTTATCAGAAAAGGATAAACAAAAATTAAAATCATTAGAAGCAGTAGGCGAAGCTTTTGGATGTTACTTTAATAAAGAAGGTGAAGTAGTTTTTGTATCTAATTCTATAGGTATAAATTACGATGTTGCCAAAAAGATAAAAACTCATATTTCAGTAGCTGGTGGAAATAATAAAGTTGAAGCAATACTTGCTACAGAGAATTGTAATGAATATGGGGTATTAGTAACAGATGAAGGTGCAGCGTTAGGACTGCTTGAATATTTTAGAGCTAATGAATAATACTCACTTAGCTTAAGCAAACTTAAATGGTATAAAATATTTTTTATAAATATTTTAAATAAATCTATATCTTTTAGGAGGAAATTTCAATGGCAAATGTTAAAGTAGCAATTAATGGATTTGGTCGTATTGGACGTCTTGCGTTCAGACAAATGTTCGGAGCAGAGGGATATGATGTTGTTGCAATCAACGACTTAACTGATCCTAAAATGTTAGCACACTTATTAAAATATGACTCATCTCAAGGTAGATACGAAGGAACAGTAGAAGCTAAAGAATCTTCTATCGTTGTAAATGGAAAAGAAATCGAAATATATGCAAAAGCTGATGCTTCTACACTTCCATGGGGAGAATTAGGAGTAGACGTAGTTCTTGAATGTACTGGATTCTATGTATCTAAAGCAAAATCTCAAGCACACTTAACTGCAGGTGCTAAGAAAGTTGTTATTTCAGCTCCAGCTGGTAATGACCTTCCAACAGTTGTATACAATGTAAACCATGATATATTAACTGCAGAAGATAACATAATTTCTGCTGCTTCATGTACAACTAACTGCTTAGCTCCAATGGCTAAAGCACTTAACGAATATGCAGAAATCCAAAGTGGTATAATGTCAACAATCCACGCTTACACTGGAGACCAAATGTTATTAGATGGTCCACACAGAGGCGGAGATTTCAGACGTGCTAGAGCTGGAGCTGTAAATATAGTTCCTAACTCAACTGGTGCTGCAAAAGCAATCGGATTAGTTATTCCAGAATTAAACGGAAAATTAATCGGTTCAGCACAAAGAGTTCCAGTTCCAACTGGTTCTACAACAATCTTAATATCAGTTGTTAAAGGAAAAGATGTTACAGTTGAAGGAATTAACGCTGCTATGAAAGCTGCTACAACTGAATCTTTCGGATACACTGAAGATCAATTAGTATCTTCTGATATAATCGGAATCAAATTTGGATCATTATTTGATGCAACTCAAACAATGGTTTCAAAAATTGGAGAAGATTTATATCAAGTTCAAACAGTTGCTTGGTATGACAACGAAAATTCATACACTAGCCAAATGGTTAGAACTATAAAACATTTCGCTAACTTCTTAAAATAATTTAAGTATTTAGTTTTAAGTTTTTAAAGTTAAAAATAAGTCTGGTTTTGTAGTATAAGGCTATAAACCAGACTGTTTTAAAATAAAGAATTATTATGAGGTGAAAAGAATGAGTTTTAATAAGAAAACTATTGAAGATATCCAAGTTAAAGGTAAAAGAGTATTAGTAAGATGCGATTTTAACGTTCCACTAAAAGATGGCGTTATAACTGATGAAAATAGATTAGTTGGAGCACTACCAACAATAAAATATTTAATAGAAAATGGTGCAAAAGTTATTCTTTGCTCACATTTAGGAAAAGACGCTTCTAAATCATTAGCACCAGTTGCTGTAAGATTAAGCGAAATGTTAGGAAAAGAAGTAGTATTTGCAAGAGATGAAGAAGTAGTAGGAGAAAATGCTAAAGCTGCTGTTGCAAAAATGAATGAAGGAGACGTTGTTCTTCTTGAAAACACAAGATGCAGAAAAGAAGAAACTAAAAACGTTGAAACTTTCTCAAAAGAATTAGCTTCATTAGCTGACGTATTTGTAAATGATGCATTCGGAACTGCACATAGAGCTCACTGTTCAACTGTTGGAGTTACTGAATTTGTACCAGTTTCAGCTTGTGGATACTTAATTCAAAAAGAATTAAAATTCTTAGGAGAAACTGTAAACTCTCCAGTTAGACCTTTTGTTGCTATATTAGGTGGAGCTAAAGTTTCAGATAAGATAGCTGTTATTAACAATCTTTTAGATAAAGTTAATACATTAATAATCGGTGGAGGAATGGCATATACATTCTTAAAAGCTCAAGGATATGAAATCGGAACATCTTTAGTAGAAGTTGATAGAGTTGAATATGCTAAAGAAATGATAGATAAAGCTGCTGCTAAGGGAGTTAATCTATTATTACCAGTAGACAACGTAGTTGCAGATAAATTCTCAGCAGATGCTACACCAGTAGTAACTGAAAATCAAAATATTCCAGAAGGACATATGGGATTAGATATCGGACCTAAGACTGCAGCAATATATGCTGATGCTGTTAGAGAAGCTAAAACAGTTATCTGGAATGGACCAATGGGAGTTTTTGAATTTGAAAACTTTGCAAAAGGTACAGTTGAAGTAGCTAAAGCTATGGCTGAATCAGATGCTACAACAGTTATAGGTGGAGGAGACTCAGCTGCTGCTGTAAATATATTAGGATTCGGAGATAAGATGACTCACATATCTACAGGTGGTGGAGCTTCATTAGAATTCTTAGAAGGTAAAGAATTACCAGGAATAGTTGCTTTAAACGATAAATAATTAAATATTTAGAGGTGAATAGAATGAGAAAAGCTATAATAGCAGGAAACTGGAAAATGCACTACACTCCAGCTGAGGCTGTAAAAGTTGTAGAAGAATTAAAACCATTAGTAAAGGATGCTACTTGTGATGTAGTAATCTGCCCAACTTTTGTTTGCTTAGATGCTGTATTAAAAGCAGTAGAAGGTTCAAACATCAAAGTTGCTGCACAAAATATGCACTTTGAAGAAAAAGGAGCATTCACAGGAGAAATAGCTCCAGGAATGCTAGAAGCTATGGGAGTTAGCTATGTTGTTTTAGGACACAGCGAAAGAAGAGAATACTTCAATGAAACTGATGAAGCTTTAAACAAAAAAGTTAAAGCTGCATTTGCTCACAACTTAACTCCAATTCTTTGTTGTGGAGAAACTTTAGAACAAAGAGAAAATGGAACAACTAATGCAGTAGTTGGAGCTCAAATAAAAGCTGACTTAGAAGGTTTATCAGCTGATTTAGCAGAAAAAGTTGTTATAGCTTACGAGCCAATCTGGGCTATAGGAACTGGTAAAACTGCTACAGATGAACAAGCAAACGAAACAATAAGTGCTGTAAGAGGCGTTGTTGCTGAAATGTTTGGAAAAGAAATTGCTGATAAAGTTAGAATACAATACGGTGGATCCGTTAAACCAAATACAATAAAAGCTCAAATGGCTCAATCAGATATAGATGGTGCTTTAGTAGGTGGAGCTAGTTTAGTAGCTACAGATTTTGCAGCAATAGTAAACTACTAATCTGCAAATGAAAATAACAATGGCGACAATCAATCTTATAAGAGTGGTTGTTGCTATTGTTTTTTTAATATCAGTAGAATATAATTAATTTAGAAAAAATAAAGAGAATATTTGTTTCTTTTTATAATAATAAGTACTATTTTGGAGGTAGTTATGGCAAAGAAACCTGTTTTATTAATGATATTAGATGGTTTTGGAATCGCACCAAAGTCAGATGGAAATGCTGTTGAGATTGCTAATAAACCAAATTATGATAGATTGTTTAGCAAATATCCACATACTACTATACAAGCATCAGGATTAGATGTTGGGCTTCCTAGTGGACAAATGGGAAATTCAGAAGTTGGACATTTAAATATTGGTGCTGGAAGAATAATTTATCAAGAATTAACAAGAATAACAAAAGAAATAGAAGAAGGTAACTTATTCAAAAATGAAGCTTTATTAAAAGCAGTAGAAAATGCTAAGAAAAATGATTCTGCATTACATCTTTTAGGATTATTATCTGATGGTGGAGTTCATTCACATATAGATCATTTAAAAGGTCTTTTAAAATTAGCTAAAGATAATGGATTAACAAAAGTTTACCTACATGGATTTATGGATGGTAGAGATGTACCTCCATCATCAGGAAAAGGCTTTGTTGAAGAAATAGAAAGCTACATGAAAGAAAACTCTATTGGTAAAATAGCTACAATAAGCGGTAGATATTATGCTATGGATAGAGATAACAGATGGGAAAGAGTTCAATTAGCTTATGATGCTATGGTTAACGGTAAAGGTGAAACTGCAAAATCAGCAGTAGAAGCTATGGAAAACTCATATCATGATAACAAAACTGATGAATTTGTTTTACCAACTGTTGTATTAGAAGATGGACACCCAACAGCTACTATAAAAAATGGAGACTCAGTTATATTCTTTAACTTTAGACCAGATAGAGCTAGAGAAATAACTAGAGCTATAAATGATAAACAATTTGATGGATTCCAAAGAGAAACATTAGACCTAACATTTGTAACTATGACTCAATATGATAAAACTCTTGAAGGTGTAGATGTTGCATATAGAGCTGATGGAATTAATAACACATTAGGTGAATATGTAAGCAATAAAGGATTAAATCAATTAAGAATTGCAGAGACTGAAAAGTATGCACACGTAACATTCTTCTTTAATGGTGGAGTAGAAAAGCCATATGAAGGTGAAGATAGAGCTCTTATTGCATCACCTAAAGTTGCAACTTATGATTTAAAACCAGAAATGAGTGCTTATGAAGTAACAGATGAATTACTTAATAGATTAGATACTGATAAATATGATATGGTAATTCTAAACTTTGCTAATCCAGATATGGTAGGTCATACAGGGGTAATAGCAGCTGCTGAAAAAGCTGTTGAAACTGTAGATACATGCCTAGGTAAAATTGTTGATAAAGTTTTATCTAAAGATGGAACTGTATTTATAACTGCTGACCATGGAAACTCAGAAAAGATGATAGACTTTTCAACAGGAACACCATATACAGCACACACAACAAATCCAGTACCATACCTTTGGGTAAGCAATGAGTCAGAAGGAAAAGAGCTTAGAGAAGGCGGAAGACTTTCAGATATAGCTCCAACTATCCTTCAAGCAATGGGATTAGAAAAACCTTCAGAAATGACTGGAACAAGTTTAATAAAATAATATACAAAAAAGCCATTACGATTTAAAGTGATGGCTTTTTTTATTTTTAATCTCCCATCTAATCTCACTAACCTAATTTAATAAAAGCAGCACCATATATAATATTTAAATACTAGGAATATTGCTACCATACTAATGAAAAAAATAAAAATTTAAGTTGAAAATGAATAAAGAGTAGGCAGAAAAAGTAGACTACCTATTGAATGTCTGAATGTCTGAATGTCTGAATGTCTGAATGTCTGAATGTCTGAATGTCTGAATGTCTGAATGTCTGAATGTCGCAATATCCTAATGTCACAATAGCATAATATCTTAATATCGCAATATCATAATGTCATAATATCTTAATGTCGTAATAGCGCAATATCGTAATTTATTATGTTGAAGTTAAAAGGGATTTAACGAGACTTGCACCGCTATTTGGTAGAAGCGCTCCACAGCTTCAGTCTACTCCTTAGACTAAATAAAAATGAATCTAATGAAGCTCTTGAAAAGAAGAGCTTCTACAGGGCAGAGGGGCGTAATGTCGCAATAGCATAATATCGCAATGTCCTAATGTCACAATATCATAATGTCGCTATGTCTTAATATCGTAATAGCACTATATACTAATATCATAATAGCACAATGTATTATGCTGAAGTTAAAAGGAATCTAATGAAGTTCTTGAAAGGAAGAGCTTCTACGGGATATATGTTAAAGGAATTTAATGAGGCTTGGGAAGAAGCCTCTACAGGATATATGTGCACTCCTAATCGGTAGGCGTGATCCTCAGCGCCAGTCTAATCCTTAGACTAAATAAAAATGAATCTAATGGAGCTTGAGAAGAAGCTCCTACAGGATATATGTGTGTAAATGTATACTTAAGAAAAAGTAGGATATTAATAATAAAAATGTTAAAAAATATACTAAAAGATATTGAAAATTATTATCTATAGGTGTATTATTTAATCATTGAAAAGAATTTTCATTTGCATATAGATAAAAGGCTATGGATATTTATTTTAAATGAAAAGGGAGTGAACGGTATGCCAATTACAATGATAAAAGTAGGCGAAACAAATATTATAAAGAGAATCACAGGTAATGATGAGACTAGACGTCATCTAGAACATCTTGGTTTTGTTATAGGGGGAAATGTAACAGTGGTTAACGAGATGGCTGGAGATTTAATTGTTAATGTAAAAGATGCTCGTATAGCATTAAGTAAGTCTATGGCAAACAGAATAATGGTGTAATAAGTAGAATGTTTATATAGAAAGGGGATATATAATATGAAGACATTAAAAGATGTTAAGTGTGGTGAATCTGTTAAGGTTGTTAAACTACATGGACAAGGCGCTATTAAGAGACGATTTATGGACATGGGTATTACTAAAGGAACTGAGGTTTATATAAGAAAAGTAGCTCCGCTTGGAGATCCTGTAGAAATTAATGTAAGAGGATATGAGCTTAGTTTAAGAAAAGAAGATGCATTAATGATTGAAGTAGATTAAGGACGCTAATTTTTAGTAATATATAAACTTTAAAGAATATACCAATAGGAGGGATATAAATGTCAATTAAAATTGCTCTTGCCGGAAATCCTAACAGTGGTAAAACCACAATGTTTAATAGTTTAACCGGTAGTTCACAACACGTAGGTAACTGGCCTGGGGTAACTGTAGAAAAAAAAGAAGGTAAACTTAAAGGATATAAAGATATAATTATACAAGATTTACCTGGAATATATTCGCTTTCACCTTATACTTTAGAGGAAGTTGTTTCGAGAGAATATTTAGTTAATGAAAAACCAGACGCTATTATAAATATTATTGATGGTACTAATATAGAAAGAAATTTATACTTAACTACACAACTTAAAGAAATAGGTTTACCTATGGTTGTGGCAGTAAATATGATTGATGTCGTTAGAAAAAATGGCGACACTATAGACATAAAAAAATTAAGCCAAGCTCTTGGCTGTGAAGTTATTGAAGCATCAGCTTTAAAAGGTATAGGATCAAAAGAAGTAGCAGAGAAAGCTATAGAACTTGCTAAAGCTAAAAAAACTACTCAAGTTGTTCATAAATTCTCAAAAGATGTTGAAAGTTCAATAGAACAAATAGCTGAAATTATAAAAGTCCCATTAAATAATGAAAATGTTCATTGGACTGCTATAAAATTATTTGAGAGAGATGAAAAAGTTAAAGAAAAAGTAGTACTTTCAAGTGAAGTTAAAAATAAAATCGAAGAGATTATAACAGCTTGTGAAGCTAAACTTGATGATGATAGTGAAAGTATTATAACTAGTGAGAGATATGATTATATAACTGAGGTTATAAAACAATCAGTTAATAAGAAAAATAAAACTAATCAAACAACTTCGGATAAAATTGATAAAATTGTAACAAATAGATGGCTTGCTTTACCTATATTTGCATTAGTAATGTTTGGAGTTTATTACGTATCTATATCTACGGTGGGAACATTAGCTACTGATTGGGTTAATGATGTATTGTTTGGAGATATTATACCAACAGCAGTAGGAAACTTCTTAACTTCAATTGGAACAGCGGAGTGGCTTAACTCATTAATATTAGATGGTATAATAGGTGGAGTTGGAGCTGTATTAGGTTTCGTACCTCAAATGATGGTACTATTTTTATGCCTAGCTATAGTAGAAGATTGTGGATATATGGCACGTATAGCTTTTATAATGGATCGTATATTTAAGAAGTTTGGACTATCAGGTAAATCATTTATTCCAATACTTATTGGTACAGGTTGTGGTGTTCCAGGGATTATGGCATCACGTACAATTGAAAATGAAAAAGATAGAAGAATGACAATAATGACAACTACATTTATTCCATGTAGTGCTAAATTACCTATAATAGCTCTTATAGCAGGAGCTTTATTCCCAGAATCAACTTGGGTTGGACCATCTGCTTATTTCTTAGGAATAGGAGCAATAATCACATCAGGTATTATGCTTAAGAAAACAAAACTTTTTGTTGGAGATCCAGCACCATTTGTTATGGAACTTCCTGCATATCATGTACCTGGAATTAAGAATCTTCTTCTTCATACATGGGACAGATCAAAGGCATTTATTAAGAAGGCAACTACTGTAATACTTCTTGCAACTGTTGGTGTATGGTTCTTAAGCTCATTTAGCTGGAGCATGGAAATGGTTGATACTACTGATTCTATACTTGCTAGTATAGGACGTGTTATAGCACCTATATTTGCACCACTTGGATGGGGTGAATGGCAAGCAGCTGTAGCAACATTTACTGGATTAATAGCAAAAGAAAATGTAGTAGGAACATTTGGTATTCTTTATGGATTTGCTGAAGTTGCTGAAGATGGTGCAGAGGTTTGGGGTAATCTTCAAGCTGCATTTACACCACTTGCTGCATACTCATTCCTTGTATTTAACTTAATTTGTGCTCCATGTTTTGCAGCTATAGGTGCCTTACGTGGTGAAATGAAATCAGGAAAGTGGACAGCATTTGCTCTTAGCTATCAAACAATATTTGCATATGTACTTGCATTAATTGTATTCCAAGTAGGATCATTTATTTCAGGTGGAAGCTTTGGAATAGGAACTGCTGTAGGATTTGTATTAATTGCAGGAATAATATATTTATTATTTAGAAAACCAAGTAAAGTTTCTTCAAAAATTATTGAAGGATCAATAGAAAAAAAGGCGGCGATGTAATATGGCTACATTTATAGTTGGAGCTATTGTATTTGGCATCATAGGTTTTGCAGGATATAGAACTTATAAGTCCTCTAAAAGTGGAGGAAGTTGTAGTGGATGCTCTGGTTGTAGTAAGGCATCTAGTTGTAAACACTAAAATATATTTTTTAAAAGGTGCAGGCTATATAAAAATAGTCTGTACCTTTTATTATTTAAACACTATAATTAGAATATTAAAAATTGTAGGAGAAGATATGGGAGAATTTATTAAACCACAAGAAAAATATTTTGAAAGCTTTATAAGTGCAATTAATGATAGCAAAAATAATAAAGAAGATAATGAACTAAATTATAGCGTTAGTAACTTTGAAACATTTATGGAAGAAGTTTTAAAGGTTTGGGAAAGTGAAGAATACTATTGGATAGTAGATGGAGAAAGATTTTTAGGTGATGTAGTTTTAAGAAAAAAACCATCAGTAGAGCAGCTAGTGATTGGAGGGAATATAAGTTATTTTGTTTCTATATCTGAAAGAAACAAAGGGTATGGGAAGATGTTATTAGAATATGGAATAAAAAGAGCTAAAGAATTAGAGTTAGATAAAATAATAATAACTTGCTATGAAGATAATAAATACTCAAAGAGGCTTATAGAAGGGGCTGGAGGAGTTTTAGTAAATAGCTTTTTCTTAAAAAGTATGGATAAATTCCTTTTAAGATATTTATTGCAATTGTCAAAATAAGGGAGTGTTGCATATTATAAATATAAAGCAATGTATTTGGGTATAAGTATGGATAAAAAATATGATGTCAGCTTAGATTTTGATGAAGAAGTTGAAAAGCTCTTTAGACAAGGTGAATATTTGGACAGAGGACATAATGGAGTTGTATATCTACTGCCTGGTAAAAAAATCATAAAGATATTTTATGATAAAAAAATCTGTTTAAAGGAAGCCTATACCTTAAAAAAGGCTAAAGGATCTAAATATTTTCCTAAAATGACGAAGTATGGAGATTACTATATAATAAGAGAAATGGTAGATGGAATCAGATTAGATAAATACATCAAAAAGGTAGGCTTAACTAAAGATATATCTAGGCAGTTATATGATTTGATTAAGGAGTTTAAAAGGCTAAAATTCACCAAACTGGACATAAGATGTAGAGATATATACGTTGATGATAAAGGGAACATAAGAGTAATTGATCCAAAAGATAATTACGTAAGAAGAAGAGAATATCCTAGGCATTTAATGAAGGGGTTAGAAGGAGTAGATGCATTAGAAAGCTTTCTTGAAAATATAAAAGAGTTTGATAGAAATGTGGCCAAAATGTGGAAGAGTAAAATTGATAAATACTTTAAACTTAATATTAAATGATTAGTTAAAAAAGAAGCTGTTAAAAATCTGAGATAGCTTCTTTTTTATTTTTTTGTACTAATATAGAAAGTAGATAATATAATTTTTAGAAAGGATTAATAGAAAATTAAATGATAATTGATTTCAATTGGTTGAATTTATGTAAAATAAAAGGTATAATATAACTGTAAAGAGGAAAAATACTATTATTATAGTAATAATTAGTACTAAAAATGTTTTAAAATTAACATAGCTGTATTATTATTATTACAAAATGAAATAATAAAATGAGTATTTAAATTTAAGGAGGTAATTTCTTATGAAACAATACGTTGAGATTGTAGACGTAGTAGCTAGACAAATATTAGATTCAAGATGTTTTCCAACTGTAGAGGTTGAGGTAGTACTAGAAGATGGAACAGTAGGTAGAGCAGCAGTTCCTTCAGGAGCTTCAACTGGTATATATGAAGCAGTTGAGTTAAGAGATGGAGATAACAGCCAATACTTAGGTAAAGGTGTTTTAAAAGCAGTAGAAAATGTTAATGAAGAAATCGCTACAGAATTAATAGGAATGAATGTTTTTGATCAACCTTTAATAGATAAGGTATTAATAGATTTAGATGGTACAGACAATAAAGGTAAATTAGGAGCAAACGCTATATTAGGTGTTTCTTTAGCTGTAGCTAAAGCTGCTGCTAACTATCTTGGATTACCTTTATATCAATATATAGGTGGAGTAAATGCAAAAGTTCTTCCAGTTCCTATGATGAACATTATAAACGGTGGTAAACATGCTGATAACTCAGTTGATTTACAAGAATTTATGATAATGCCAGTTGGAGCTGCAAGCTTTAGCGACGCATTAAGAATATCTGCTGAAGTGTACCATGCATTAAAGAAAATCTTAAATGACAAATCTTATGCTACTGGTGTGGGCGATGAAGGTGGATTTGCACCTAACCTAAAGAGCAACGAAGAAGCTTTAGAAGTTATTATAGAAGCTATACAAAAAGCTGGTTATGAACCAGGAAAAGATGTATTTATAGCTATAGATGCTGCATCTTCAGAATTCTATAAAGATGGTATGTATGTATTAGAAAACGAAGGAAAAACTTTAACAGCAGCAGAAATGGTTGATTTCTATGCAAAATGGGTAGAAAAATATCCAATAATATCTTTAGAAGATGGAATGGCAGAAGAAGATTGGGAAGGTTGGAAGTTACTAACTGATAGATTAGGAAGCAAGATCCAATTAGTTGGAGACGATTTATTTGTAACTAATACTAAGAGATTAGAAGATGGTATAAATAAAGGAGTTGCAAACTCAATCTTAATTAAACTTAACCAAATAGGAACTTTAACTGAAACATTAAACTCAATAGAAATGGCTAACAGAGCTGGCTACACAGCCGTAGTATCACACAGAAGTGGTGAAACAGAAGATGTTACAATAGCTGATTTAGTTGTAGCTGTTAACGCAGGACAAATAAAAACAGGAGCTCCAGCAAGATCTGAAAGAGTTGCTAAATACAATCAATTATTAAGAATTGAAGAAGAATTAGGAGAAGTTGCAGAATACAGAGGTAGAAAAGCATTCTTCAACGTAAAATAGTTTTTCTTAAAGGTAATGGGGTTAATCTCATTACCTTTTTTAAAGTTCAGGATTAACATTAATAATTATTGTAATAATGGAAGCATTATGTTATTATATACTAAGGTATTTTAAACGGAAAGTAGGAGGTGCCCAATGGAGACACTATTGATAGTAATAGAATCGCTATTAGGATTGGCAATAATTATAACCATATTACTTCAACCTAGTAAATCAGATGGACTAAGTGGATTGATTCAAGGTAGAAGCGAAACATTTTTTTCAAAGAATAAAGGTAGAACAAGAGAGGCAATGTTAGCCAGAATAACGATTATTTCAATGGTATTATTTGCGGTTAATACTATACTATTAAACTTAATAAAGTAATTAACTCAGCCATATTGGCTGAGTTTTGTTCTAAATATACATAAAATATAACAAAAGATTACAAGAAAGGTGGGAGTAATATGGATAATCTAAAAATTAGTAAAAAAATAAGAATACTTTCTATTGGTTCAATTATAATAACGCTTCTATTTGGTGGAATATCTACTGTTTTTTTGAAAGTTGCAGATAACAAAATAGATGACCTGTATAATAACAATGTAGTATTCTTGCAAAAGTTAGTACAAATAAACAATAGTTCTAGAGACTTAAGGGTAGCACTTTCATCGGCGGGACAAAATTATAAAGATAAAAATGTTTTAACATCCTTGCAAGAAGACTATAAGAGAAAACTTAAACAACTAAATGATGAGATTCAAGATGTTACGGATAATAATTATGGCATAAAGGAAAGTTATATCGGATTATTGCAAACACGTTCGCAAACATTAAATAACATAAACATTGATTTAAAAGATTATGTTACAAATGAGGACAAGGTTAAAAAAGATATAATAACGGCTACGGAATCCTTAGGTGCTATAGATGGTACTTTAGATATAATATCCAAAAGTAAAACCGAAGAAGTAGCAACCCTTAAAGCTAATAATAAAAAAGAAATGGGATTAATAATAAAAGTAATAATTGGATTAGTTTTATTATTTGCAGCTTTAAATGTAGCGATTACGAGAGCGGTTACTCAAGGGATAGTTAAATCTATAAAAGAATTTGTAGAGTACATAAAAACTATATCCTCAGGAGATTATAGAAAAGAAATTCCAGAAAAATTAAAAACTAGAAAAGATGAAATTGGTACTATGTATTTAGCACTAGACGAGATGCAGAGAAATACTAAAGCAGTTCTTTCTAAGGTTAAAGAAAGTTCAGATGTAACAGTGGAAACATCTAGTTCAGTAAATAATCTAGTAAATAACCTTCATAATAAAGTTAAGGATATGAGTGAAACTACAGAGCACATAGCAGCAGGTATGGAAGAAACAGGTGCATCTACGGAAGAAATGAGTGCATCATCTCAGGAACTTGAAAAGGCCCTTGAAGGTATATCTGATAAGGCTAACCATTCACTTAACATAGTTCATGATATAACAAAGAGAGCAAATTCATTAAAAGAAAAATCCTTGCTTTCAAAGGAAACAGCATCAGAGATAGGTAGAAAACATCAAAATGACTTAGCTTCTGCTATAGAAGATGCTAAATCAGTTGAGAAAGTTAAGATACTAACAGAGTCTATATTAGAAATAACATCACAAACTAATCTTTTAGCCTTAAATGCAGCTATAGAAGCAGCTAGAGTAGGGGAAGCAGGAAAAGGATTTGCAGTAGTTGCAGATGAAATAAGAAAACTTGCGGAAGATTCTCAAGAAGCTGTAGGAAAGATACAAAGTGTTACATCTGGAGTAACTGGTACAGTTAATAGATTAGTTGAAAGTTCAAAGGCTCTAATAGATTTCATAAACAACATAGTTATAAAAGATTATGAAACTTCTGTTGTAACTGGTGAAGATTATGCTAAAGATGCTGATTTTATGCAAGAGATAATAACAGATTTCTCTAGTACATCGGAAGAAATATTAGCTTCTATTAGAAACTTAAATGAAGTTATCACAAATATAGCTGAAGCTTCAAATCAAGGAACCATAGGAATAACTAATATTACAGAAACAACATCTTATTTACTGCAAGATGCTAATGAGATATTAGAGATGGATGAAAAATCACAAAGTGCTAACGATAAACTAGTAAAAGAATTAGAAATGTTTAAGATATAAATAAAAAACCATTATAGCTAAAAGTTATACAAGCTATAATGGTTTTTTCTATTTTAAATCTTCTAAATTAAACGGAGTCTTTTGATATACACAATAATTCAGCCAGTTAGAAAAAATTATATTAGCTGATGCTCTCCAAGTAACGTAAGGAAGTTTTGAAGGATCATTATTAGGAAAATAATTATCAGGAATATCTATATCTAAACCTTTGTTTACGTCACGTAAATATTCATCTCTTAGAGTAGATCTTTCATATTCTAGGTGACCAGTTATAAATATCTTTCTCCCAGACTTTTCAGAAACTATAAATACACCAGATTCTTCAGATTCAGAAAGAATTTCTAACTCAGGAATTTTTGCTATATCTTCTCTTAATACTTCTGTATGCCTTGAATGTGGAGCATAGAAAATATCATCTAATCCTCTTAAAAGTTCATGATTATTTTTATATACTACATGAGGGTAAACCCCAAATACTTTATTGCTTAGTTTATATTTTGGAACCCCATAGTGATAATATAATCCAGCTTGCGCTCCCCAACAAATATGCAGAGTTGAAAATACATTATGACTGCTCCAGTCTAAAATTTCTTCAAGCTCATTCCAATAGTTTACTTCTTCAAATACCAAATGTTCAACTGGAGCTCCAGTTATAATTAATCCATCAAACTTTTGGTCTTTTACATCTTCAAAATAATTATAGAATTTATCTAAATGTTGAGAAGCCGTATGGGAAGAAGTATGAGTACGAGTTTGAAGTAATGTTATATCTACTTGCAATGGTGAATTAGCTAAATGCCTAAGCAGTTGAGTTTCTGTTGAAATCTTTGTAGGCATTAGATTTAAAATAGCTATTTTAAGAGGTCTTATATCTTGAGATTCAGCCCTTGAATCACTCATTACAAATATATTTTCCTCTTTTAATATATTAAAAGCAGGTAAATCACTAGGAATTTTTAAAGGCATTTCTTTGCACCCCCATTTTTATTATTAAGCTGACAACTCAAGTACTCAGGTAGTCATGTACTTAAGTACTCAAGTAGTCAGGTTTTAATTATTATTAGTTTTTAAATGAATGTATAGGAGCTGGTATTCTTCCACCTCTTTGAATGAAATCAAAAGAAGAGAATTTATTTGTAGGCATTACAGGCGCGTAACCAAGTAATCCACCAAAATGAACTATATCTCCAACTTTAGTACCAGGAGCAGGGATGAGTCTAACGGCAGTTGTTTTATTATTTATAACACCTATTGCAGATTCATCAGCAATCATTGCAGCTATAGTTGAAGCAGAAGTATCACCAGGAATTGCTATCATATCTAATCCAACTGAACAAATAGCAGTCATAGCTTCAAGTTTTTCAAGATTTAAAGAGCCCTTCATAACTGCATCAATCATTCCAGCATCTTCAGAAACAGGAATAAATGCGCCACTTAATCCACCAACGTGGCCACAAGCCATAACTCCACCTTTTTTTACTGCATCATTTAGAAGTGCAAGAGCAGCTGTAGTTCCATGAGTTCCAACAACTTCTAAGCCCATCTCTTCTAATATATGAGCAACAGAATCTCCGATAGCAGGTGTTGGAGCTAAAGATAAATCTACTATTCCAAATGGAACACCTAATCTATTTGAAGCTTCAAGAGCAACTAATTGGCCCATTCTTGTAATCTTAAAAGCAGTCTTTTTGATTGTTTCAGCAACCACATCAAAGGATTCACCTTTTACTTTTTCTAAAGCAATTTTAACAACACCAGGACCACTTACACCTACATTAATTACTTTATCGGCTTCTCCAACTCCGTGGAAAGCTCCAGCCATAAATGGATTATCCTCTACAGCATTAGCAAATACAACAAGTTTAGCACATCCTAAACCTTGAGTATCTTTAGTAAGTTCAGCAGTTTGTTTAATTATTTCTCCCATTTGTTTAACAGCATCCATGTTAATTCCACATTTACTTGAACCAACATTTACAGAGGAGCACACTTTTTTAGTTTTTGCTAAAGCTTCAGGTATTGATTTGATAAGTATTTCGTCTCCTTTGGTGTAACCTTTATGTACAAGAGCAGAGAAGCCACCTATAAAATCTACGCCTAAAGTTTCAGCAGCTCTATCTAAGGTTTCAGCAAACTTAAGATAGTTATCTGCATCAGTTGCGCCACCTATAATTGAGATAGGAGTAACTGATACTCTTTTATTTACTATAGGAATACCAAACTCTGTTTCAATTTCATTACCTACTTTAACCAAATCTTTGGCAGAGTTAGTTATCTTATCATATATTTTAGAGCATGCTTTATCTATATCTGGATCTATGCAATCAAGTAAAGATATACCCATAGTTATGGTTCTTATATCTAACTTTTCTTCTTCAATCATTTTTATGGTTTCTAAAATATTATTAACGTTCATTAGTTACCCCCCAATTATAGTGTGTGCATGGAATTAAAAATTTCTTCTCTTTGGATTTTTACATTAACTCCAAGAGATTCACCTTTTAAAACTAAAGAATTTTTTATGTCTTCGAAAGATTTTTCGCTTTTTTCTAGGTCTAACATCATTATCATAGTAAAATATCCTTGCATTATTGTTTGGTTAACATCAAGAATATTTATATTTAATTCTTGAAGCTCATGACTTATTCCAGCTATAATTCCTACTTTATCTTGTCCTAGTACTGTTAAAATTGCTTTCATTGATATCTACTCCTATCTAAAATTTAATAAACAAAAAGGACCTTACCAATAAAGGGACGAAATAATCCGCGGTTCCACCCTTCTTAGCAAATGCCCAACTTAAAAGATAAATACTCCAAAGTTCCCTTCATAATATTAACCTAGTTGTTTCCACCAAACACAACTTCTCTGTAAGGATTATATTATTACTTTTCTTTTTCATCGCATAAATATTTAATTATATTGATTATTTTATATTGTATATGTAAAATTGTCAATTTGTAAAGAAATAAATTAATAATAAATATATTATTTAATAATTCAAAGAAATTTATTAGAAATAGTTAATTGTTATTTTAGGTTATTTCATGAAAAAAATAAGCTTTTTTTAAGTACTCAACATCGTATTTATTAGTAAGTTTAAATAGATAATCTTTAGCATTAGAAAACTTTTTTTCACTCATCATTTTTGTGAAATGATTTTTTTCTTGAGTTTTTGAGATGTCTTTAAAGTATCCCCATACATGATGTAAAGTATTTATATAGTTTCCTTCATCCAAAGGATTTTTTAAGGTTTCATCTATAAATTTATATAAAGACAATATATCTCCATTATCCTTAATTATTTTCCTACATGTTTTATAAGCTTCATAATTATATGCCATAACAACATATTTATATTTAGCCCATTCTTCTGTTATTGTGGATTTAGTATTAATTCCTTTAAGAGAATTTAGGGAATTTATAACCTTTATAGATGATATGTCTTTATCTTTTACCTCAAGCATTATATCAGGATCAAAGTCTTTTGCTTCTTTAAAATATTCTAAAAAGTCCTCAATATTAATTGTTGTAGAGTGAGAGCCTATTTTTTTATTTTCGGTTTGCTGAGAATAATGAACTTTCATGTTTCCATCTTCTTTTTTCCAAGTTTTATGTACTAATTCATAAATGTCTTTGACACTTAAGTCATTGCTACCATAACAAGTATTATGAAGATTATCATATACCACAGGAATATCTATTTTTTCACTTATTTCTAAAACGTCTTCTAAAGAATAATTTTTTTCATCATTTTCTATAATCATTCTTTTTTGTGCAGAAGAGGAGAGTCTTTTGAAATTTTCTATAAAGCGTTTTTTAGCAAGAGGCTTATCACCATAAACTCCACCTATATGTAAAATTAATTTATGAGTGTAGTCAAGCTCTAAAGAATCTAAAAAATCTGTGTGATATTCAAAGTCTCGTATGGATTTATTTACTATATCTTCACTTGGAGAATTTATAATGGTATATTGACCAGGATGCATGGATACTCTAAAAGAATTTTCTTTTATGTAATTTCCTATAGAGGTTAGCTCAGATTTAAATATGGTTTTCCAAGGTAAATCATTAATTTCATGGCTTCCTAGAGGAATTATATCTGAAGATATTCTAAAAAGATTAATATCTCTTTTTTTATTATATTCTAGTATTTTATGCAAATCTGAAAGATTACTTTCTATAATTTCTGAAGCTTTTTCATATGTAAAGTCTTTAAGTAATAGTCTTCTATTGGTTCTAAAGGGGATAGTTAAAGGGATACATGCATAGCCTATTTTCATAAAAAGTTTCTCCTTAATTTTATAAAGTAAATTTAGTATATATTTTAAACATAAAAGTATTCCTTATATTTTTTTTTAATAATATAATAATATAATATAACATTTTTTAAAGAGGTGATTTTTATGAAAAAAATAGTTTTAGCTGGAGGATGCTTCTGGGGAGTTGAAGAGTATTTTTCTAGAATTGAGGGCGTTAAAAAGACTAAAGTAGGTTATGCTAATGGACATAAAGAAAATCCAACCTATGAAGAGGTGTGTACAGGATTGACTGGTCATGCTGAGGCAATATACATAGAATACGAACAAGAAGAAGTAAGTCTAAATAAAATTTTAGATAAATACTTTGGGATAATAGACCCTACAGTTTTAAATAGACAAGGACCTGATATAGGTCATCAATATAGAACTGGAATATATTATATTGATGAAGAAGATTTAGAAGTTATAAATGAATATAAAGAAAAAGAACAATTAAAATATGATAAACCAATAGTTACAGAGATAGAACCATTAAAATGTTTTTATGATGGAGAAGAATATCATCAAAGTTATTTAAAAAAGAATCCAGGTGGATATTGTCATATTAATTTAGACGCTTAAGATATGTAACATATAGCCTTTCTAAATTTTTAAGGCATAACAATTTTTTGCTAGGAGGAAGATATGAAAGGTATTGAATATGTAGAATCGGTATTAGATATAGTTAAGAAAAGAAATCCAGGAGAGATAGAATTTTTTGATGCAGTAAGAGAGGTATTAACTTCTTTAGCACCTGTATTTGATAAAAATCCTAACTTTATTGAAGCTGCTTTATTAGAAAGGATAACTGAACCAGAAAGATTAATATACTTTAGAGTTCCTTGGGTAGATGATACAGGAAAAATTCATGTAAACAGAGGATATAGAGTTCAGTTTAATTCAGCCATAGGACCTTATAAAGGTGGTATCAGATTTCATCCTACAGTAAACCAAAGTATTATAAAGTTTTTAGGGTTTGAACAGATTTTTAAAAACTCACTAACAGGCTTAGCTATAGGTGGAGGAAAAGGTGGAGCAGACTTTGATCCTAAGGGAAAATCAGATAATGAAATAATGAGGTTTTGCCAAGCTTTTATGGGAGAATTGTATAAATATATAGGCTCAGACATGGATATACCAGCAGGAGATATAGGTGTTGGTGCTAGAGAAATAGGGTATATGTATGGATATTATAAAAAAATAAAAAGCATGAGTGATCAAGGGGTACTAACTGGAAAAGGTCTTACCTTTGGAGGTAGTCTAGTTAGAACTCAAGCTACGGGATATGGGCTTGTATATTTTACAGAAGAAATGCTAAAGAATAAAGGACTCAGTTTTAAAGGGAAAAAAGTGATCGTTTCAGGATCTGGAAATGTAGCAATTTATGCTATGGAAAAAGCTATAGAATTAGGTGCTAAAATAGTAGCTTGTTCAGATTCTAGTGGATATATATATGATGAAAATGGCATTGATTTAAAAGTTCTTAAGGACATAAAAGAAATAAAAAGAGCAAGAATTAAGGAGTATATAAAAGATAAGCCAACAGCTAGGTTTGTAGATAATTATAAGGGGATTTGGAGTAATAAATGTGATATAGCTCTTCCTTGTGCAACTCAAGGTGAGATAGATGAACATGGAGCAGGTGAACTTATAAAAAATGGTGTTATAGCTGTATCAGAAGGTGCTAATATGCCATCTACACTAGAAGCTATAGATTTATTTTTAGATAATAATATATTATTTGGTCCATCGAAAGCTGCAAATGCTGGTGGAGTAGCTTGTTCAGCACTAGAGATGTCTCAAAATAGTATGAGATATGCTTGGAGCTTTGAAGAAGTTGATGAAAGATTAAAAGAAATAATGAGCAATATATTTAGTAATATAAAAAATACTGCAAAAGAGTATGGTGAAGAAGATAATTTAATTATTGGAGCCAATATAGCAGGTTTTATAAAAGTGGCTAACGCTATGTTAGCACAAGGGGTAGTATAAATTTTATGCTGTATCTTTAAGTTTAAAGATACAGCATTTTTTCATTTGATAAAAAATCTTAAGAAATTTGTAGTGGAATTTAATAAAATTTTAGCCTATTCTTAATAGAGAAGGAATAATAAATTATTTCGTTTATAGAGAGGTATTGTTTTGAATAAATATATTTATATATATTTTTTTATATTAAATTTAATAGGATTAATCATAATGTGGAAAGATAAAAGAGCAGCTATAAAAAAGAATTGGAGAACTAAAGAAAGTACTCTATTTTTAATAGCTATGTTTGGAGGAAGCTTAGGAATAATAGGTGGAATGAATTTCTTTAGACATAAAACTAAACATAAAAAGTTTACATATGGAATACCCTGTATTCTTATTGTTCAAATACTAATATATATGTATTATATTAATTTTTAACTTATCAAAAATATAAAGTGGATTTTATTATTTTTGATTTAATATATATAAAATTTAGAGGAATTATCATATTTTAAGTAAATTGCAATAGTTTTTTAAGAAAAATATAAGAAAAATAATACATACTTGAGAGTAAGAGAGCACTTGATTTTTTTTATACTATGCAATATATTAGTAGGGGTACATAAACGGGATAGACAATTAATTTTTTAAATGAAAATAAAATTGGATGTACATGAATTTAAATATAATTTTAGGAGTGAGTAGGATGGAATACTACATTTCAGTCATTACTGGCATATTTCAAATATTTGTATTTTGTATCACTGGATACTATTTGATAATAGCGGTATTTGGTCTTTTTAGAAAAAATAAGGAGAAGGATTATACAGCAAATAAGAAATATGCGTTAATAGTTGCAGCTCACAATGAAGAAGTTGTTATTAGTAATTTGCTGGACAGCATGGGAAAGCTTAATTATCCAAAAGAGCTTTATGATGTATTTGTAATTGCAGATAACTGTACAGATAAAACAGCTGAAATTTCTAGAGCACATGGTGTTAAAGTTTTTGAAAGAAATGACAAAGAAAAAAGAGGTAAAGGTTACGCTCTTGAATGGATGTTTGATAAAATATTCAAAATGAAAGAGAACTATGATGCAGTTGCTATATTTGATGCGGATAATTTAGTTTCAACAGAGTTCTTAAGAGAAATAAATGCTAAGATGAATGAAGGATTTAAAGTTGTCCAAGGCTATCTTGATTCTAAAAACCCAGAAGATTCATGGATTGCAAGCTCTTATTCTATAGCATTTTGGTCTCAAAATAGAATGTTCCAATTATCAAGAGAAAACTTAGGTTTATCTAACCAAATTGGTGGAACAGGTTTCGCAATAGACATAAATATTCTTAAGAAGCTTGGATGGGGTGCAACTTGTCTAACAGAGGATTTGGAATTTAGCTGTAAGCTTATTTTAAATAACGAAAGAGTTGGTTGGGCTCATGATGCAATAATATATGATGAAAAACCACTTACTTTAAAACAATCTTGGAGTCAAAGAAAAAGATGGATGCAAGGATTTGCAGACGTTGCAACAAGATTTTTCACAAGACTTGTTAAAAAAGCAATAAAAGATAGAGACTTTAGAGCTTTTGATTGTGCTTTATATGTTGCACAACCTTTTGTAGTTCTACTTTTAGGAATATCATTAGGATTGTCATTCTTGCAAGCCAATGTAGAAAGTGGATTGAATATATTTGAAATAAAGAGTCTATTTAGTAATACTGTATGGGGAATTTTCTTGATGGTACAATTTTTATTTACCCCTTTTGTATTATTTAAGGATAAAAAGGTTTCAGGAAAATTACTTGCGGTTTTTGCAGCATATTCACTTAATGCGTTTATTTTTCCAGTATTATTAGATGGTGTTAAAAATATGTATATTATTACTGGAGTTCATGCACTATATACAATAGGATTTTTTATTATTTCTTTTGTATTATTAGGCAAAAAGGGTTTCTTAGCTTTCTTTAGATACTTATTGTATGGAATTTACAGCTTGACTTGGATACCTATAACTATTCAAGGTATCTTAAACAAGAACAATAAAGAGTGGAGTCATACAAAACACGTAAGACAGATAGGCATTTATGATGTTTAATTGATTGTTAACCCAATGTAGATCATTGGGTTTTATTTTGCAAATAAATAAAATAACATAATTTTACAGAACATCCGTTTGACAAAGGGAAGAAAATTAGGTATATTTTTTACTATCTAGTGAACATATTATAAATAAACCAATAAAAAATTCGAATATCTTAAAGTGTAGATAATAATTTAAAATATAAATTTATGACTTAATGAGGAAGTACGGAGGGGAAGAATGAGTAAAGAAAGTAGTATGCATAAGTATGATGTGACCTCTTTAACATCTTTAGAGAAATTGGAACCGGTTAGAGTAAGACCAGGAATGTATATAGGTTCTACAGGAAGCAAAGGCTTGCACCATTGTGTATGGGAGATACTAGATAATGCTATTGATGAAATATCAAATGGATATGGTGATAAAGCTACTGTAGTTTTAAATAAAGATAAAAGCGTTACAATAATAGATAATGGGAGAGGTGTTCCTACTGGAATACATCCTATAAAAAAGAAATCAGGTGTGGAGATGGTGTATACAGAGCTTCACACAGGAGGAAAGTTTGATAATGAAAACTATAAAACATCAGGAGGACTTCATGGAGTTGGTGCAGCTGTAGTAAATGCACTATCAAAATGGCTAGAAGTTGAAGTTAGTCAAAAGGGTAAAAAGTATCTTCAAAGATTTGAATACACCTTTGACAAAGAATTAAAAAAGGATATGCCTGGGACTCCGGTTCATCCATTAAAGGAAGTTGGAAAAAGCAATGTAACTGGAACTAAGGTAACTTTTTTACCAGATACAGAGGTTTTTACATCTACAGATTTTAAATTTGATGTAATAGATGAAAGATTAAAAGAATTAGCCTTCCAAAATAAAGGAATTAGATTAGAGTTTAGAGATGAAAGAAAAGATGAAGCTGTAGTAAAAGAATATTACTCTGAAAGAGGACTATTAGATTTTATAGAATACTTAAATGAGAGTAAAACACCACTTCATCCATTACCAATAATATTCGATGGAGAAAGAAGTGCTCAAAGCATTAATATGTATGGAGAGATATGTATTCAGTTTACAGACTCTACAACAGAATATATAGCTAGCTATGTTAATAATATACCTACAACAGAAGCTGGTACTCATGAGACTGGATTTAAGACAGGAATGACTAGGGCCTTTAAGGAATGGGCTAAAAAACTTAATTTAGTTAAAGAAAAGGATAAGGATTTTGAAGGTGATGACCTAAGAGAAGGTATGACTGCAATTGTAAGAATAAAAATAACAAATCCTATATTCGAAGGACAAACAAAAACTAAGTTAGGTAATAATGAAGCTTATACCATGATGAATGATTTAGCTTATACTAAGCTTTGTGAATGGATAGAGGATAATAAAGAGATCGCAACATCTATTATTAATAACGCTTTAGATGCGGCAGCTAGAAGAGAGAAAATAAAAAAGATTAATGAAGCTGAAAGAAAGAAAATAGGAAAAGGTACTGCTCCATTAGCAGGAAAAATAGCTGTATGTACAATGAGAGATAAAACTGTTAATGAGTTTATTGTAGTTGAGGGAGATTCAGCTGGTGGCTCTGCTAAGCAAGCAAGAGATAGAAGATTCCAGACTATTATGCCATCTAAAGGTAAAATAATGAATACCGAAAAGCAGAAACTAGAGAATGTTTTAGCTTCAGAAGAGCTTAAAATATTTAATACAGCAATAGGAACAGGGACTTTAGATAATTATAAAGAAGAAGATATGAAGTATGATAAAATCATAATCATGAGCGATGCTGATGTAGATGGATATCATATTAGAACCTTGTGGATGACATACATTTATAGATATATGAGACCACTTATAGCAAACGGGCATTTATATTTAGCACAACCGCCATTATATAAAGTATATAAAAATACTAGAAGTGGAGAAGTTCATAAATATGCCTACTCAGATGAAGAACTAGAAAAAGCAAAAAAGGAAATAGGTAAAGGAGCTCTTATACAAAGATATAAAGGATTGGGTGAGATGAATCCAGAGCAATTATGGCAAACAACCTTAAATCCTGAATCTAGAACCCTTTTACAAGTTACTATAGATGATGCAGCAAAAGCTGAAAAAATGGTTTCATTGCTTATGGGTGATGTAGTTGAACCAAGAAAGAAATATATGTATAAGTACGGAGAGTTTTAAGAAAGGGTGACGGGAATGGCTAAAAAGAAGACAGAAATACCTCAAGATAATAATATAGTTAGAGTACCTTTAGAAGAAGCAATGCCAGATAATTACCTGCCATATGCTATAGAAGTAGCCAAAGACAGAGCTTTACCAGATGTTAGAGATGGTTTAAAGCCTGTACATAGAAGAATATTATATGGAGCATATTTATTAAAAGCATATCCAGACAGACCTTACTACAAATCAGCTAGAATAGTTGGGGATATATTAGGTAAATTCCATCCGCATGGAGATTCATCTGTATATGATGCAATGGTAATACTTGCTCAGAACTTTACTACTAGAGAGCCATTGATTGATGGACAAGGAAACTGGGGTTCTATAGATGGTGACGGGGCAGCTGCAATGCGTTATACAGAAGCTAGGCTAGCACCAATTGCTATGGAAATGTTAAGAGACATTGATAAAGATGTTGTGGAAATGGTTCCTAACTATTCAGATAGTGAAATGGAACCAAGGGTATTACCGGCAAAATATCCAAATCTTTTAGTAAATGGAACATTTGGTATAGCTGTAGGACTTGCAACCAATATACCACCACATAACTTAAAAGAAGTAATTGATGGAACTTTAGCCTATATCGATAATAATGAAATAACAACAAAGGAACTTATGAATTACATTAAAGGACCAGATCTTCCAACTGGAGGAGTTATCATAGGGAGAGAATCTATACAAACTGCCTATGAAACTGGAGAAGGAAAGGTAGTTCTAAGAGCTAAAACTTCTATTGAGAAGCTAGAGAATGGAAGAGTAGGAATTGTAATAACAGAATTCCCATTTAGAAGAAATAAGGCAAAATTACTTCAAACAATATCTGAAATGACTGGTGATAAGAGACATGCTAAAGCCTTAGAGGCTATAACAGATATTAGAGATGAATCAGATAGAACGGGTATTAGAGCTGTTATAGAATTAAGAAAGGCTTCAGATGAAGATGCAGCTGATAAAATATTAAAATATTTATTTAAGAAAACCGATCTTCAATGCAATATAAGCTTTAACATGGTTGCATTAGCAGATGGAAAACCAGAAACACTAGGAGTTAAATCTATAATTACTCATTATGTGAACCATCAAAAAGAAGTAATTACTAGAAGAACTACAAAGGATTTAGAAAATGCAGAAAAGAGATTCCACATAGTTGAAGGGTTTATAAAAGCAATTAATGTTTTAGATGAGGTTATCGCAACAATAAGAGCTTCCAAGTCTAAAAAAGATGCAGGAATAAATCTTATAAATAAATTTGGATTTACAGAACCTCAAGCTGAAGCTATATTGGAATTGATGTTATATAGATTAACAGGATTAGAAATAAATATATTTGAAAAAGAATATAAAGAGCTTGAAAAAACAATAAAGAAATTAAAAAAGATTCTTGCAGAAGAAAAAGAATTATTAAAAGTAATTAAAGCAGAGCTTTTAGAAGTATCAGAAAAGTTTGCAAATCCAAGAAGAACTCAAATCATCCATGATGAAAATGAAGGTAAAATAGATATAGAAGAGTTAATTGTGGTAGAGGATGTAGTTATAACACTTTCTAAGGATGGATTTATTAAAAGGATTCCTTTAAAAACCTATGCTAGAATTAATGCTGATCCAGAGGATATAGAGTATAGGGAAGGCGACTTCTTAACATATACTTTAAATGGTAATACCAGAGATTCATTAGGTGTATTTACGGACACTGGATATATGTATCAAATAAAAATAAATGCAATTCCAGATATGAAGTGGAAAGATAAAGGCGTTAGAATAGATGAAATCATAAAAACCATCAATTTAGATAAAGAAAACATAGTAGGAGCTTTTTCAATAGACAACTTCACACCTAATAATTTATTTAAGTTCATAACCACTAATGGTGGAATAAAAAAGAGCACTTTAGATAAATTTATAAGTGGATATACAAAACTTCAAGCTCTTAAATTAAAAGATGGTGATAAGCTTTTAAACGTAACCCTTATAGAAGAAAATAAACAAGAAGAGTTTTTAAAAATTGAAACTAAAAACGGATTAGTTTTCACAGTTGAAGAACCTAAGCTTGAAGCCGCTGATAGAAATATTGTTCCTCAAGCACTGTGTTTATTACCAGGAAAAGATGAGATAGTTAAAACTGAATATGTAAGTGAATATAATATTTTGGACTTTATCGTTGGAATAGATAAAAAAGGTAATATAAAAATAAATAAAGATGGTAAACTTCAAGCATCACTAATGAAAGCTCGTACTAATACAAATGAGGAGATATTAATTTTCTCAAGCCTTGGTAAAGTCTTTAAACTAAAAGCAGCACAGATTCAAGAGATAAATGAAATACATCTTGATAAATTAGTAGATTCCTTTGACAAAGGGGAGGAAATAATTAATATAGTATCTGTAAGTGAATATTATGAACAAGAATATGTATACTTCTTCTCTAAAAATGGATTAATTAAGAAAACTTCTTTAAAAGAATTTAAAGGAGATTATAATAATGTGCAAGGATATAAATTAAAAACTACTAAAGATAGTATTGTATCAACCTCAATAGATGGGGAAAATCCTAATATACTTATAGTAACGAAAAAAGCTATGGGAATATTGTTTGAAGGTAATACAGTAAATGCCATGGGAAAACTAGCATCAGGAGTTACAGGGATATCCTTAAAAGATGAAGATGAGGTAGTATCAGGAAAATGTTTATCAACCCTAATTGTAAATGGCGAAAAATGTGGGTATAATTATATTAAAAAGCTGATTATTACTTCAAAAAATAAGGAAAAGAAGGAAGTAGCCTTAGAAGAGTTAAAACTTCAAAACAGAGCAGGAAGAGGAAATAGCTTAATGCTCATAGTACTAGAAGATAGCGTAAAAGAGGTTGTTTTCAAATAAGAGGAGGTTTTTATGAAAAAACTTATAATTATGTTAGCTGATGGATTCGAAGAAATTGAGGCATTAACAGTTGTGGATGTTTTAAGAAGAGCAGATTTCGAATGTCACATGGTAGCATTAGGGGAATTAGAAGTTAGAGGATCTCACGACATTGTAGTAAAAGCAGACAAAAGTATAACAGAAGGTAATTTCTTTGATTATGATGGAATTATCTTACCAGGAGGAATGCCTGGTGCTAAAAACTTAAGGGAAGATATTAAAGTTATAGAATTAGTTAAAGAGTTTTATGCCTCTGGTAAACTAGTTGCAGCTATCTGCGCTGCACCAATAGTTTTAGAAAAGGCTGGCATAGTTAGTGGTAGAAGTGTAACTTCATATCCAAGCTTTAAAGACGAATTAGAACATAGCTTATATAAAGAGGACTTAGTTGTTAGAGATGAAAACATCTTAACTAGTAGAGGTCCTGCAACAACATTAGCTTTTGCATATGAGATATTAAATTACTTCGGTGCAGAAGATAAGGCAGAAAACTTAAAAGAAGGCATGGTTTATAACTTGCTTAAAGAAAAAATATAGTCATAAAAGAAACTTTGCTAAAGCAAGGTTTCTTTTATTTAATAACAGGAGATATGTTATGGAAAGATTTAAATTAGATAATGGTGTCAGGGTAATATATAATCAAATACAAGGAGATATGACTTCATTTTGTATAGGCTTTGAAGCTGGTGCAAATAATGAGATTGGTTATAATTATGGTGTAGCTCATGCATTAGAACATATGTTGTTTAAAGGAACTAAAAACAGAACTGAAGCACAAATAAACATAGGTTTAGATAAGATATTTGCTTTTAATAATGCTATGACCAATTATCCTTATGCAATTTACTATGGAAGCTGTTCCTCATATGATTTTCAAGAAGGATTTAATATTTTTAGAGATATAATCATTGAGCCAAGCTTTAAAAAAGAAGGCTTCAAGGAAGAAATGGATGTAATACTTCAGGAGTGGAAAGAGTGGAAGGAAGATTTCGAGCAATATTGCGAAGATGAACTATTTTATAATTCCTATAATCAAAAAAGAATTAAAGAAATGATTATAGGAAAAGAAGAATCTATAAAAAATATTACCTTACAAGAACTTAAAAACTTTTATGAAGAATATTACCTAGGAGATAATTGTGTAATAACCATAATATCTTCACTACCAATTGATGATATAAAAGCTATACTAAAAAACTTCACTATTAAAAATAGTAAATATAATAAGCCAAAGTTTCCACAAGAAAGTAATAAGTCAGGAACCTATTATAAAGAGGTTCAAGGTTTTAATGGAGCTAAAATACAATATATTTTTAACATAAATGACTTAACTTACAAAGAGTTAGAAGCATTAAGCCTATATTCACTATTTATAGGGGAAGGAATGAGTTCTTTACTTTTTGAAGAAGTTAGAACTAAAAATGGATATGCTTATGATATATCTTCATCTGTTAAAAGAGAAAAAGGCATAGAAGTTTTTTCAATAAATACTTCTACTTCAAAAGAAAATATTAATAAAACTATTTCCTCAATAAATGAGACCTTAAATAAATCTGTTGAAAACTTAGAAAAGCTGTCTCTAAAAGATATTGAGGTTTTGAAAAAAAGATTAATATTAAAAAGAGAGTTTTGGCTAGAACGTTCAGTTGAACTAGCAAAGTATATAACCACAAATGAGGTTATGTTTAATAATGGAGTAGAAAGTCTAAACTTTAAATACAATCTAAACAATATAAATCAAGTAGATATTGTTAATGTAGTAAAAAAGGTTCTTAATAATCCATCTATTGAGATTTTATACTAAAGGAGAAAAAATGAAAGAAAAATGGATAATGAGAGAGGAAAAAAAGATAGAAGATTCTACTTATAAGGAATTAGGATTAAATCCTATTATGGGGAAAATTTTATCTAATAGAGGTATAACAACAAGTAAAGAGATTGATTTATTTATAAATGGATCTGTAGATGATCTTCAAGATGGGTTTATGATGAAAGATATGCACCTTGCCATTGATATAATAAAGGAGTATGTTCTTGAAAAGAAACCTATACTTATTTACGGAGATTATGATTGTGATGGAGTAAGTTCCACATACATATTATTAAAAGGACTAAAAGAGTGTGGAGCTAAGGTCTCATACCATATACCTCATAGAGAAAATGAAGGTTATGGTATGAATGAAAAAAGAATAGGTGAGCTATATAAAGAAGGTTATGAGATAATTTTAACCTGTGATAATGGTATATCAGCTTTTAATGAAATAGAATACGCAAAAAGTCTGGGGATGAAGGTTGTAGTTACGGATCATCATGATATACCTTTTGTGGAGTTAGAAGATGGAAGAAGTGAAGAAAAAATACCTCCAGCAGATGCTATAGTAAATCCTAAACAAAAAGATTGCTCCTATCCTTTTAAAAATCTTTGTGGAGCAGGAATAGCATATAAATTTATATTGTGTTTGTGTAAGGAATTGGAAATGCCAACTTCTAGAGTTGAAGATTTAGTTGAAATTGCAGCAATAGCTACAGTTTGTGATGTTGTTGATTTAGTTAATGAAAATAGAATAATAGTAAAAGAAGGTTTAAAAAGATTAAATAACACTAAAAATTTAGGCCTTAAATCATTAATTAAAGCAAATAATCTACAGGATAAAATTTTAAATGAATATCATCTAGGTTTTGTTATAGGTCCTTGTATAAATGCCACAGGAAGATTGGAAACAGCAGATTTGGCATTGGAATTATTAATGTCAGACAATGAAAAAGCAAGTAATGAATTAGCACAGAGATTATTGACTCTTAATAGAGAAAGACAAGAGATGACCAATGTAAGTTTAGAAAAAGTTATAGATATTATTAGAGAAAATGGTTATGAAAAAGATAAGGTGCTTTTTGTATATGAGCCTAGTATACATGAAAGCTTAGCTGGAATTGTAGCTGGAAGAATAAGAGAGCGGTATAATGCTCCAGCTATAGTAATGACTTCAGGAAAAGAAATGCCTAAAGGTTCAGGTAGAAGCATTGAAAAATATAATATGCACAAAGAATTAACAAAGTGTAGCGACCTTATCGAAAAATTTGGTGGACATCCTATGGCAGCAGGGTTATCAGTAAGAGAGGAAAATCTGCCTAAGCTTAGAGATGCTTTACTTAATAACTGTGAGTTAACAGAAGAGGATATGCTACCAGAAATAAGAATAGATATGCATCTTCCTTTTAGAAATCTAAATTATGGGCTTATAGAAGAAATTGAAGCTTTAGCTCCTTTTGGGAAAGGAAATCCTAAACCCTTATTTGGAGAAAAAGATGTCTATTTAAAAAGAATATGGTTTATAGGAAATGAACGTAATTCAATAAGAGTTTCCTTCTCTTTTGACAATACAACTATAAATGGGATAGCGTTTAATGTTGGAGATGAATTTAGAAAACTTTTAAATAAACACTTTGGAGAAGTTAAAGCATTAGAAATTGAAACTAGTAGTTATTGCAATATAAAGTGTGCTTTAGTTTATTATCCATCAATTAATGAATATAACGGAAACAAAACCATTCAAGCTAAAATTGAATCACTAAGATTTATAAAGTGAAACTTTTCAGGTGGAGTTTTATGCTCCAGCTGAATTTAGTTGAACTAATACCCACAGGGGGCACAATGTCCAGGAGCTAGCTATCGGATTAAGTAAAAAATAATTGAGACTTTATGCTAAACATTTGGTATAAAAGTCTCTTTTTATTTAGGTTAAGTTTTAAAAAATCATAGGAACAGCGCTATTTGGGAACAGTGAAACAGCGGAATTGAGGAAAATAGGAGCATCGTTACACAAAAGCATAAAAACACAAGAGCAGTGAAAAAGCGGTAAATAAAAACAGCGCAAAAGTGGTGAATAGGAGCAGTGGAGCATAGGTAAGATTTTAAATAATGATATAGCAATAAAGGAAGAGGAGCTGTTAAAGCTCCTCTAAAACTAATGTATGGTAGATTTTAAGTGTATAATTATATTAAAAAAATAATATAATTTTATAGCACTTATTATAAGCTTTGTTTGAAGAATTGATTAAATTTCTTCGAAATTTTTTATAAACCTTGTTTAAGGAACTGAATAATTTTCTGCGAAAATTATAAGCTTTGTTCGTACTTTTCTACCATTCTTTTAACCATTTCACCACCAATAGATCCTGCTTCTTTAGAAGTTAAGTCTCCATTGTAGTCTTTTAGTTGAACACCAAGTTCACCTGCTACTTCGTGTTTGAATTTTGATAATCCATTTCTTGCTTCTGGTATTAAAGTTTTATTGTTTCTTGCCATAATTGACACCTCCTAATAAATTTGATTGTGATTATATGTTGTCCTTATTGGTGAGAATTATAATATAAAAATAAAGGGTAAAGTGGAAAAGCTTTCAAAAGCTTGTATTTAATATTGACTTTTTATTAAAAAAAGTTGAAAATTCATAGAGTGAAGTTAAAAAAAAGGGGATGATTTATTTGTATAAAATAATAATGACAGGTGGAGGAACTGCAGGTCATGTAACTCCAAATTTAGCGTTAATACCTAAGCTTAAAGATAAAGGCTTTCAAATAAAATATATAGGAAGTAAAGATGGAATAGAAAAAGAGATAATTACAAAAGAAAATATAGAATATTATTCTATAAGCTCAGGGAAGCTTAGAAGATATTTTGATTTAAAAAATTTCTCTGATCCATTTAAAGTGGTTAAAGGCTTATTTCAGGCGTTTATAATAATTACAAAAGAAAAACCAGATGTAGTTTTTTCAAAAGGTGGATTTGTTGCTGTACCTGTAGTTATGGCAGCAACCATGAAAGGAATACCAGTAATAGCCCATGAATCTGATATAACACCTGGTCTTGCAAACAAATTAAGTGCACCTTTTTGCAATAAGCTTTGTGTAACGTTTCCAGAAAGTATTAAGTATATAAAAAAAGACAAGGGAATATTAACTGGAGCTCCTATTAGAGAAGAAATTCTAGAAGGAAACAAAGAAAAAGGTAAAAAAATAGCAGGGTTTACAGATGATAAAGAAATTATATTAATTATGGGTGGAAGTTTAGGCTCTCAAATAATTAATAATGCTGTAAGAGGAAATCTATCCAAACTTCTTAATGAATTTAATATAATTCACATATGTGGCAAGGGAAATATAGATAAATCTCTAGAAAATTATAGGGGATATAGTCAGTTTGAGTATGTTTCTGATGAACTTCCACACCTTATGAAAGCTTGTGATTATGTAATATCAAGAGCAGGCTCGAACTCTATCTTTGAATTTTTAGCTTTAAGAAAACCAATGCTACTAATCCCTCTATCTAAAAAAGCAAGTAGAGGGGATCAAATACTTAATGCCAATTCATTTAAAAAGTCTGGATTCTGTTTAACCTTAGAAGAAGAGGAATTAAATGAAACAACTCTTATTAACTCAATAAATGATTTAAAAAATAATAAGACTAAGCTAATATCCACTATAAAAAATAGTTCTATGGAAAGTGGAGTTAATAATGTAATTAAGGTCATATTAAGTAGTATTAAAAAATAATATAGTGGTTTATGTAGATAAGAAATTAGATTTTATTTCCTGGGAAAAGTTTGTGAATTTAGTATAATAGGAATAATTAAAATATTAAGAAAATTAGAATAATCTAGAGATATACAATAAATTTTAGCTATAAAGACAAATTATCGAGCAATATAGAGTATATTGGAGAAATATCCGTAAATATAAGGCTAATACCCAAATACTTTTAATTATGAACTAATTTTTAACTTAACTGATAATATGAAACTTGCAAAATAAATCCTTTGTTATATAATATTTATGTAAGCTTTAAGAAGGCATAAATTAGCAAAATACAATCTTGTTAACATTTTAACAAACCAAGAGGTGATTAAGATGAAAAAAATTAGCATTATTTATTGGAGTAATGGTGGAAATGTTGAGGTTTTAGCTAATGCTATAAAAGAAGGTGCAGAGAAGCTAGGAGCAATAGTAAATATAAAACTAGTTTCAGAAGCTAACATATCAGATGTTATTGAAGCAGATGCAGTAGCTTTAGGAAGTCCTTCTATGGATAGTAATAGAATAGAACAAAAGGAAATGGAACCGTTTGTTAAAGAACTTAAACTAATACCTAATGATAATAAAAAAGTTGCTTTATTTGGATCATATGGTTGGGATGATGGAGAATTCATAAATGAATGGAATTTAAGAATGAAAGATTATGGATTCAATGTTATAGGAACACTAGCTGTAAAAGAATCGCCAGAAGATAATGAGCTAAAAATTGCAATGGAATTAGGAAAAAAGCTTGCAGAAAACTAGTCTGTTTATATATATTTCAGAATTAATATGTGTTTTGAGGTATATTAAATAAATATCTAAGTTGAATAGAAAGAGGGGTCAACACGATGAGAAAAATGAAAACTATGGATGGTAATGCAGCAGCAGCTCATATAGCTTATGCATTTACCGAAGTTGCAGCGATTTACCCAATAACTCCTTCATCACCTATGGCAGAAAATGTTGATGAGTGGGTTGCCCAAGGAAGAAAGAATCTCTTTGGACAAACAGTTAAAGTTATGGAAATGCAATCAGAAGCAGGAGCTGCTGGAGCAGTTCACGGTTCACTACAAGCTGGTGCATTAACTACTACTTTCACTGCTTCTCAAGGTCTATTATTAATGATTCCTAATATGTATAAAATTGCAGGAGAATTACTTCCAGGAGTACTTCACGTATCAGCTAGAGCATTAGCTACATCAGCTCTTAACATATTTGGTGATCACCAAGACGTTATGGCAGCTAGACAAACTGGTTTTGCTATGCTTGCAGAAGGTTCAGTTCAAGAAGTTATGGATTTAGCAGCTGTTGCCCATTTAACAGCTATTAAAACAAGAGTACCATTCTTAAACTTCTTTGATGGATTCAGAACATCTCATGAAATTCAAAAAATCGAAGTTCTTGAATATGATGAATTATCTAAGTTAGTAGATTGGGAATGTGTAGACAGTTTTAAAAGAAGAGCTTTAAACCCTGATCATCCTGTAACAAGAGGAACAGCTCAAAATGCTGATATCTATTTCCAAGAAAGAGAAGTAGTTAACAACTACTACAACAACTTACCAGATACAGTTGAAAGCTACATGGCTGAAATAACTAAATTAACTGGTAGAGAATATCACTGTTTCGATTACTATGGCGCACCAGATGCTGATAGAGTTATTATAGCTATGGGTTCTGCAACAGATGTATGTGAAGAAACTATAGATTATTTAACAGCAAAAGGAGAAAAAGTTGGTTTAGTTAAAGTAAGACTATTCAGACCTTTCTCAAATGAAAGATTATTAGCTGCTATTCCTAAAACTGTTAAGAAAATAGCTGTTTTAGATAGAACTAAAGAACCAGGATCAGCAGGAGAACCATTATACCTAGATGTTAGAAATGCATTCTTTGGTAAAGATAATGCTCCGTTAGTTGTTGGTGGTAGATTTGGTTTAGGATCTAAAGATCCAAATCCAGCACATATTGCTGCAGTTTATGCTAACTTAGCAAAAGCTGAACCTAAAAATGGATTCACAATAGGAATTATTGATGACGTTACTAACTTATCACTAGATGTAACTGAAGATATCGATGCTACACCAGTAGGAACTACAGCTTGTAAGTTCTGGGGATTAGGATCAGATGGTACAGTTGGTGCTAATAAAAGTGCTATTAAAATCATCGGGGATCACACAGAAATGTATGCACAAGCATATTTCTTCTATGATTCTAAAAAATCAGGTGGTATAACTGTATCTCACTTAAGATTTGGTAAAAAAGCAATTAAGTCACCATACTTAATAAACAAAGCTGACTTCGTTTCTTGTTCTAACCAATCATATGTTAATAAGTACAATGTACTTGATGGATTAAAACCAGGTGCAACTTTCTTATTAAACACTATATGGTCTCCAGAAGAATTAGAAACAAAATTACCAGCTTCATATAAGAAATTTATAGCTGAAAACAACATTAAGTTCTACACTATAAATGCTGTTAAAATAGCTCAAGAAATCGGTCTTGGTGGAAGATTCAACATGATAATGCAATCAGCTTTCTTTAAGCTTGCTAGCATAATACCAGTTGAAGATGCTGTTAAGTACTTAAAAGATGCTGTTGTTAAGTCATACGGCAAAAAAGGTGAAAAAGTTGTTAACATGAATTATGCTGCTATTGATAGAGGAATCGAATCAATTGTTGCTATAGATGTACCTGAAAGCTGGAAATCAGCTGTAGAAGCAGAAGCTGCTGTAACTGCTGTACCAGAATTCATAAAGAAAATAGTTGAACCAATGAACAGACAAGAAGGAGATAAACTTCCTGTATCTGCATTCTTAGGAATGGAAGATGGTACATTTGAAAATGGTACTGCTGCTTACGAAAAGAGAGGAATAGCTATAAACGTTCCTGAATGGCAAGCAGATAAATGTATTCAATGTAACCAATGTTCATATGTTTGTCCTCATGCTGTAATCAGACCATTCTTATTAAACGAAGAAGAAAAGAATGCAGTACCAGAAGGATTAAAATTAGTTCCAGCTAAGGCATTAAAGACAGAAACTCCATTATCATACACTATGGCTGTAAGTCCACTAGATTGTACTGGTTGCGGAAACTGTGCTCAAGTATGTCCAGCACCTGGAAAAGCATTATTAATGAAACCACAAGAATCTCAACATGTTGAGATTGAAAGATGGGATTTTGTAACTAAGAAAGTAGCTGCGAAACCAAACCCAATGAATAAATTAACATTAAAAGGAAGCCAATTTGAGCAACCATTACTTGAGTTCTCTGGTGCTTGTGCTGGTTGTGGAGAAACTCCATACGCTAAGCTTGTAACTCAATTATTTGGTGATAGAATGATGGTAGCTAATGCTACTGGATGTTCATCAATTTGGGGAGGATCTGCTCCTTCAACTCCATACACTAAGAATCATCAAGGATATGGTCCAGCTTGGTCTAACTCATTATTTGAAGATAATGCTGAGTTTGGATTAGGTATGTTCTTAGGAGTTAAAGCTCAAAGAGAAAGATTAGAAGAACAAGCTAAGAAAGCAATAGAAGCTGGTGTATCTGAAGAAGCTAAAGCTGCTTTAGAAGACTGGTTAGCTAATGTTAACAGTGGTGAAGGAACTAGAACAAGATCAGAAAGAGTTGTTGCAGCTCTACAAGGTGAAACTAACGAATTCGCTAAAGAATTATTAAAGAATAAAGACTACTTAACTAAGAGATCTCAATGGATCTTTGGTGGAGACGGTTGGGCTTACGATATAGGATTTGGTGGATTAGACCATGTTATTGCATCAGGAGAAGATGTAAACATACTTGTATTTGATACAGAAGTTTACTCAAACACTGGTGGTCAATCATCTAAGTCAACTCCAACAGCTGCTATAGCTAAGTTTGCTGCATCTGGTAAGAGAACTAAGAAGAAAGATCTTGGAATGATAGCTATGAGCTATGGTTATGTATATGTTGCTCAAATTTCTATGGGAGCAGACAAGAACCAAACTCTTAAAGCTATAGCTGAAGCTGAAGCTTATCCAGGTCCATCATTAATCATAGCTTATGCTCCATGTATAAACCATGGATTAAAAGCTGGTATGGGTAATTCTCAATTAGAAGCTAAAAAAGCTGTTGATTGTGGATATTGGGGTATGTACAGATTTAACCCAACATTAAAAGATGCTGGTAAAAATCCATTTACCTTAGATTCTAAAGAACCTAAAGAAGACTTTAAAGAATTCTTAATGGGTGAAGTTAGATACTCATCTCTTGCTAAGGCATTCCCAGAAGCAGCTGATGCTTTATTTGAGAAGACTTACCAAGATGCTATGGAAAGATTAGAATCTTACAAGAAGTTAGCTAATCAATAATTAATAATAAATAACAAATAAAAGGGATCTAGAGTTTTCTAGATCTCTTTTTTTAGGTTTTAAATGTTAAAAATATGTTAAGGAAGTAAATGTTATTTAACTTAAGAAGATAAAAAAACATGCACAAATACTAAAAAGAAGCATTTATATAGGTAGAAAAATAACAAATAGATAAATGTAAATGTTTTTTAACACAAGAATAACAAACTTATGCCAGCCTTAATATTCTTAATATAGATTTAACAATGGAGGATTATTATAAGGTAGTATTACTATATACATAAGGAGAGGACAGATATCATGTTTAATTTTTCACCTAAAAATGATAAGTTTTATGATTTATTTATCGAGTTTACTAGTATTATAGAAGAGGCTTCTAATGAACTTACGTTGTTGTCAAGAAATGTTGAGGATGCAGAAGGTATAAGCTTAAGACTAAAGGATATAGAACATAAAGGTGATGACTTAGTTCATAAGATTTTACAAGAACTAAATAATAGTTTCATAACTCCACTTGATAGAGAGGATATATTATTAATAGTTAAAAGACTAGATGATGTTGTTGATAATATAGAGGACATATCTGGAAGATATCTTATGTACGATATAAAAACTAGTAGAGAAAAAAGTTATACTATAGTGGACCTTATAAATGAATCTTGCCAAAAGATGAAGGATTTATTTATAAAGTTACAAAATTTCAAAACTGATGACAGTATTTATAAGGTAATATCTGAATTAAATCTTTTAGAAACAAAAGGCGATTATGCATACAGAGATGGTATGAGAGAACTTTTTACAACAGAAGTAAATAATATTGAAATCATAGTTTGGAAAGATTTATATGAAAAGCTAGAAAAAACATTAGACTCCTGTGAAACCTTAGCTAATGTTGTTGAAGGAGTTGTAATGAAGCATGCTTAATTCTACTCAACTAATAACTATAATAATAGTTATATTAGCTTTAGCATTCGATTTTATAAATGGATTTCATGATACAGCTAATGCAATAGCTAGTTCAGTAACTACAAGAGCACTTTCTCCACAGAAGGCAATTTTAATGTCAGCAGGGTTAAACTTTATAGGAGCACTTGTTAGCACAAAGGTTGCAACAACTATTGGATCAGGTATAATACACGATGGTGGAGCCCCTATAAAAGTAGTTTTAGCCGCTATCATTGCAGCTATTATATGGAATTTAGTTACTTGGTATGTGGGTATTCCAAGTAGTTCTTCTCATGCTCTTATAGGAGGACTGATAGGAGCATCTATAGCATTTTCAGGAAGTATACATACAGTAAATTGGGCGACCTTTTTTATTAAAGTAGTTTTGTGGTTATTTTTATCGCCTGTTATAGGATTTATATTTGGATACATAGTCATGACCACAATAAACTGGATTTTTAGAAAAACTAAGCCTGCAAAAGCTACAAAAGGATTTTTAAAAGCTCAGGTTTTATCAGCAGCTTTCCTTGCATTTAATCATGGAAGTAATGATGCTCAGAAATCAATGGGAATAATATCTTTAGCACTGTTTAGTGGTGGTGTGATAGGAAGTTTCCATGTGCCCCTGTGGGTTAAATTAGCCTGTGCAACTGCAATGGCCCTAGGAACCTCTGTAGGTGGATGGAGAATTATTAAGACCATGGGAAGTGGCATGGCAAAATTAACTCCGGCTTCAGGGTTTTCAGCTGATTTAACAAGCTCAGCGGTAATATTTACTGCTACTATGATGGATGCACCAGTAAGTACTACACATATAGTATCTACCTCTATTATGGGGGTATCAGCAGCTAAAAGACTTTCAGCTGTAAGATGGGGTGTAGCAAAAAATATTGTTACAACTTGGGTGGTAACAATACCATCTTGTGCACTAGTTGGCGCTATAGTTTCATTAATTGTAAATCACATATAAGATTATTTAACTCGGTAGAAATGCCGAGTTTTATTATATAAATAAAAAAACTCAGCCTAAGCTGAGTTTTTCATTTATAAGGAAGCTTTCTAAATTACCCATATAATTTAGAGCTTTAACATCTCTTCTATTTATAATGATTTTGAAGTTTGGATTTATGTTTAAAATTTCTTCAATCAATGAAAAAGTTTTTTCACCGCCATTTCCACCTTGAGTACAAAAAAGGCTAATTGAATTAATATCTTCTTTGTATTTATTAATAAAAGTTCTAACAGCTGGTGGTATGTGTGAAGCCCATACTGGAAATCCTAATATTATATGATTAAAGTGTTTTGGATTATTTGAAATAGGAGCAATTTTTGTTTCTTTTCCAGTTATAGCTTCATAACTATTAGTTAAAAAACTAAAAATTCCTTTTCTTTTTTTCCAATCTATAATTTCTTCCATGGGACAGTTTAATAAGTCCGATAGGTCTTGGGCTACTGATGCAGTATTTTTTGTCCTTGAGTAATAATAAATGATACTACTGGCACTTTCCATTTCTTTCCCCCTAAAATATTAACTTAAATACTATTATAACAGAGATTTTTAAGAAGTAAATGATATAATTAACTACTTAAGTTTTATATCCATGGAAAATTTAGTATAATTTAATAAAAGAAATTTAGGTGGTGGTTGAGATTTATAGAATAAATGTTGTATTGTTTAATGACTTTGAAACTTTAGATGTATTTGGACCAGTAGAGATTTTTGGATGTGTTAAGGAAGAGTTCAAAATGAATTTTATATCTATGGATTCTGGTATAATAACAAGTTCTCAGGGGGTAAAAATCCAAACAGATAAGTATGAATATTCTCCAAAATATAAAGAGATATTGTTTATTCCAGGGGGAGCTGGAACTAGAAACGGTGTAGAGGACTATAAACTATTAAAATATATTAAAGATATATCACTTAACTCAAAATATATATTAACTGTTTGCACAGGTTCTGCATTATTAGCTAAGTCAGGCTTACTTGATGGAAGAGAAGCAACTTCTAATAAGAGAGCTTTTAATTGGGTTAAGGAGCAAAGTGATAAAGTATTGTGGATAAAAGAGGCCAGATGGGTAAAGGATGGTAATATATATACATCTTCAGGAGTTTCAGCAGGTATAGATATGAGTTTAGGATTTATAAGTGATATCTTAGGAAGAGATGTAGCTTTAAATATATGTAATAGAATTGAATATATATGGAATGAAGATACTAAAAAAGATTTATTTAAAGTTGAATAATAGATAAAAAATTAATGACTTAATTATAAATGTATGCTATATTATTTTATATGTAAAATATTTTGATTATCAAAGTTTATTAAAAGAAAAGTAAGTTGGAGGATTAAAATATGAGGATTGAACCTAAGTTTAGAGGTTTTATATGTACAGCTGCCCACCCATTAGGATGCGAAGAGAATGTTAGAGAACAAATAGAGTATGTGAAATCAAAAGGTGAAATTGAAGGAGCTAAAAACGTACTAATAATAGGAGCTTCTACTGGATATGGATTAGCTTCAAGAATAGTTGCAACTTTTTCAACAGGTGCTAATACCTTAGGAATAAGTTTCGAAAAAGAAGCTAGTGAAAAAAGAACAGCAACACCTGGCTGGTATAACAATAAAGCTTTTGAGAAATTTGCAAAAGAACAAGGTGGATTTCACAAAAGTATAAATGGAGATGCTTTTTCAAATGAAATAAAAGCAGAAGCTATTGATGAAATAAAAAATAATATGGGTAAAATAGATTTAGTTATATATTCTTTAGCATCACCTAGAAGAAAAGATCCTGTGTCTGGAGAAGTTTATTCTTCAGTATTAAAGACTATAGGAGAAGACTTTAAAAGTAAGACTTTAGACTTCCATAGTTTTAAGATAAGCGACGTAGAAGTGGAAAGAGCAACAGAAGAAGAAATTCAAGGAACTATTAAAGTTATGGGCGGAGAAGATTGGAAGCTATGGATGGAAGCTTTAAAAGAAGCTAACGTATTAGAAGAAGGTGTAAGAACTTTAGCTTACTCTTATATAGGTTCTGAATTGACTTATCCAATGTATAATAACGGAACTATTGGAATGGCTAAAAAGGATTTAGATGAAAAAAGCAAAGAAATAAACCTTATGCTAAAAGATCTAAAGGGTGAAGCCTATGTGTCTGTAAACAAAGGCTTAGTAACTCAAGCATCTTCAGCTATACCTGTAGTTTCACTTTATATATCTATAATGTTTAAGGTTATGAAGGAAAAAGGAATACATGAAGGTTGTATAGAGCAATGTTATAGATTATTCTCTGAAAGATTATATGGAGGAGAATTAGCTCTAGATGAAGCAGGTAGAATTAGAATAGATGACCTAGAAATGAGAGAAGATGTTCAACAGGAAATCAAAGATATATGGGATAAAGTTAATAGTGAGAATGTAAAAGAGTACTCAGATGCAGAAGGCTTTAGAGAAGATTTTCTTAAACTGTTTGGATTTGGGTTTGAAAATATAGATTACACTAAAGACGTTGAGATATAAAATAAAAAAAGTTGATTTGTTCTTAAAAATAATATAACATAAAGTTAAAAGAGAATATAACTTCAGTTCGTATATGCATGGAAATATGGTCCAAGTGTCTCTACCGGGAGCCTTTAAACTACCCGACTACGAACGTTATTTTGGTGTTTTTAACTTATGCCTATGAACTGAAGTCCTTTTAGTTCATAGGTCTTTTTTATTTTAGGAGGAAAAGTAATGGAATTATTAAAAAACAAAATAAGAGAAGAAGGAAAAGTTTTACCAGGAAATATACTAAAGGTTGATTCCTTTTTAAATCATCAAATGGATGTGAAACTTTTTAATGAGATGGGAAAAGAGTTTAAAAAAAGAATGGAAGGAAAGAAGATAGATAAGATACTTACTATAGAGGCTTCGGGAATCGGTATAGCTACTATATTATCGCAACACTTTGACTATGTTCCTGTAGTATTTGCTAAAAAGATAGCATCAGCTAATATGGATAAAGAAGTATACCATTCTAGAGTTCAATCTTTCACTAAAAATAAAATTTATGATGTAGTTGTTAATAAAAGATTTATAAATAAAAAAGAAAGAATACTTATTATAGATGACTTCTTAGCTAATGGATGTGCTGCTTGTGGATTAATTGATGTTGTTAGACAAGCTGAGGCTGAACCAGTAGCAGTAGGTATAGTTATAGAAAAAGGCTTCCAACCTGGAAGATCGGAAATAGAAAAGCAAGGAGTTCCAGTGGAATCTTTAGCAATAATAGATAAATTAGAAGAGGGACAAGTTTACTTTAAATAAAAAGGAGACTTGTTCTCTTTTTTTTAGTTATTAGGTTAACAAAATTTGTTTATTTATATAAATGTGTACGTGCAGTTATTAAAAAAAATATGAATAATGTAGGGGATTTTATAACATAATAAATATAATTACTAGTAAATAAGAATTATTTTCGATTGAATTAGTAATGCTAAATAAATATATATCAGCATTATTCCTTAGAATATGTGGATATATCTAAAAACAATTAAAATAGTGCTATTAATAATATGTTATCTCGTTAAATATTTATTTAACAAATTAATATAAAACACTAATGCTAAATAATTAATTAATAAAATATAGTTGATTTTATTAATGATATAGCATATAATTATATTAAGAAGTAACAGATGAATAATAATATTTAAAAGGAGTTGAGAGTATGAACGTAATAAAGTATATGATCTCTAGGGAGTTTAGAAACGGATACTCCAAAGACTTGAGAGATAAGGTTAACAGCGAATTAGATTCTAACGAAAAGATATATAAAAAGAGATAGCCTAAATTGGCAATGTCATTAAGTTAAGATGATACACTCAAAGAGTAGAGTATGTAGAAATACATGCCCTGCTTTTTTTTAT